>JAAZHX010000047.1 GCA_012510495.1 Smithella sp. | reverse complement strand
TGCTGGCGTTCTGGCCAATATGCACGTCAAGAACGTTCACGGACTACGTGTACCAGAAGTGCATGCAAATTCAACCTTCCACCATGCGGATATGAAGAGTTGGGCTGACAACGTGAACAGCAAGAACGCCGATTAGCATATGATCCAGAATCCCCAGCGGGGAGACATGTTTGGAGTCAGCGGCACGCACATGGGGCTTGTCGCTGCTCGCCTTCGTGGTCGAGAAATCCTCACGATCGAGGGTAACTGGGGTAATGCAGTCAGAGCTATCGGGCTCTCATGCAGATAGGCCCTCCCCCAGCGGCACGTCCGGAAAGACCCGTGGACAGTGGCCCCCGCTTGAAAGCCAGTTCGAATTCAGGACTGATCGGAATCTCAGATGCTCTGGAGGTCCACCAACTGGCTGGCCAACATCGCAGCTCCGAACAGCACGGCGTCGGCGCCCTTGCGAGAAATGTCCAACCTGGGTTCGGGGAGAATGTGGTTCAATCGCGACCTGATGTCGCTGATGATCCGCTCCTGGTGATCCGGATGGAAATCACCCAGCACAATTCTCTCGGGATCCATCAACGTGATTGTCGCCTCGATCATGGCCGCAAGAATGTCAAGCAGTTGGGAGAGATCCCTTCCCCACTTGTCACCCGGCTCGACGCTTCGCTTCCAAAGCCTGATCGGTGCAGCAACTTCATCTTGAAGATCGATGGCGAGTAGATTCGACACAAAGTAAGGAATTCCCCCGTCCACCTCTGCTTCGGGCGTAAAAGCTCTCATGAATGCATTGAAGTGTTGCATCTCGCCTGCTCTGCTGTTGGCACCCCTGACGAGTGTCCCGTTGCACAACATGCCCAAGCCAATCCCGTGATCGAGAATAAGGGCTGCCAAAGAGTCTGGGGCGTATCCTGGGTACAACTCCGAGCAGACCAGGGCGTTAGCATCATTCTCCGCGTGCACGGGGAGCCCGGTTACCTCTTCCAGGATCTCCCGGATTGCAACACCCGACCAATCGATTTCCCGGCCCTTCGAAACAAATCCTTCTTTGTCAACCGGAGCTGGAACGGACACCCCAACTGATACCGGCCCCATCCCGAGTTCCTTACCCTTCTGGACGAGAAGCCGGGCGCACTCCTTGGTGGCCTCCAAGATCTCCTCCCCGGTGACGGATTCAACCTTGAGTAGTATCCCGCGACATCCGTTCCTCCTGACACGTAGCCCGATCAGGAACCGCCCCTCGGCTGTGAACCTGTAGCGCCAAGCCGGCCGCCCACCGGTTGACGTCACTTTGGTTGTCCGTTCGATCAATCGTTCCCCCTCCAGCGCGGAGGTGATGCGGGCGGTGGCCGCCGGGGAGAGTCCGCTGGCGTCGCAGATCTCCTGACGTGTCATTTCTCCCTTGCACCGAAGAACGTTCAAAATAAGCCTGCGGTTCGAAGCCAAAGCCGTGCTCTGGGTAGCTGGGCCGGGCCTTTGGGTCACATTTCCTCCCAATATCGCCAGGGGTGTTCGGCGTTCTGATTCATCATCGACGTTGTTAGCATCCGGTCATCTGAATCCGATTTCAGACGACACTGTTTTGAAGGAGAACAGTACAAATCATTCAGCCAGATACGGTGATAAATCATAGCACCGCGTTCGACGGGACACGCTTAGCTGCCAGATCTTCCGCACATTGCAGACCGAGGTTGTGCGGAAACGTTGAATCATTCAATCAACTTTACCGAGTCAATAGCTGGCATCCTGCAACTCGTCAAGAGCCCGTTGCAAGATTGTGCTTGAGGTGTTAACCGTGTTCTTCCGACAGACCCGGATCGGAAGAGACCGTGAAGAATAAGACTGATTCAAGATCCGTTCAATGGTGGTGGACGCCGAGGAACGCAAGCCTGAACTGGAATCTCAGAACGAGGGAGCCGGCGTGCTGTTCAAGGTGGCCACCGATCTGCGGGGAACGAGAGTCGGTCGTTTCATCCGCTGATTCTCGATAGACGAATTGCAGCAAATCTGGAATGTTCTGCGTGGGGACATGAGCCTTGTCGGTCCACGCCTGGCGCTCCCTGGTGAAGTTGCCCAATATCCCTTCCACGTCGCCAGGCGTCTGGACGTCCGCCCGGGTCTCACCGGCCTCTGACAGGTTTCCGGACGCTCTGATCTGGCGTGGGAGGAGGCTGTCCGGCTGGACACCTACTACGTTGACAACTGATTGTTCCTGCAGGACGTGGTGATCCTCCTGCGAACCGCAAGGGCGGTTCTCGGATCCCGGGGGGCTTACTGACGAAACCCGCAGTCACGACTGTTTCACACGGTCGGGCTGACAGGATTTGAACCTGCGACCCCTTGACCCCCAGTCAAGTGCGCTACCAAACTGCGC
>JAAZHX010000229.1 GCA_012510495.1 Smithella sp. | reverse complement strand
CGGTAAGCCTACCGGCACTTGCCGCTGGTCCTGTCCTGATATTTCTTGACTTCGTCCGTGTCGGAAGGGGGATAGCGGATCACCTTTCCCCCTTCCACCGGTCCTCGTCGCTGTCGATGATCCAATCTTTCCGAAGGCCGAAAATGGCCACGGGATATGCATCAAGGTAAAAATTCTTTTTTCACATTGGCGGACCGTCCGGAATCTGTGCGGTGACCATTTCATGATTGACATCGCGGGCGGCTTTTCCTATACTCAAGACGCCCATGAGCAAATCTTCCGTCTCTGACAAAACGCTGTTCTCGAATTGACCGCCGCCGCCCGCCCGCCGTTCTTCCCTGATTGCTTCCGGTATCTCCCCCGCTGAATGGCTCGAGACGGAACGGCTTGGATGATCGCAAATAAGGAAGGCGTTTGATGAAAAATTCCCTTGAGCTCGGCCTGATCGGCAACTGCCGCATCGGCGCTTTAATCGATGAGCGCGGTGAAGTCGTCTGGAGCTGTCTGCCCCGGTTCGACGGAGACCCGGTTTTCTGTTCCCTGCTGCGCGAACATGCCGACGGCGAAGGGTCAGGCTATTGCGCGGTGGAGCTGATCGATCAGGTGGAGGCTGCCCAGTTCTATCTGCCCAACACGGCCGTTCTGGTGACCCGCCTGACAGACCGGCACGGCGCGTCCATCGAAATCACGGATTTTGCCCCGCGGTTTCATCAGCATGGCAGGACGTTCATGCCGATGATGATGATTCGCCGGATCCAGCGTATTCACGGAACGCCGCGCATTTGCGTGCGCGTTCGCCCCGTGTGCGAATACGGAGGCCAGAGCTGCACCGTCACCCACGGCAGTCATCACATCCGCTACGTCGCGCCGTCCTGGATTTTACGCCTGACCACAGACATCTCCGTGACCGCCGTGCTTCAGGAAATCCCCTTTTTCCTGGAAACCGCCGCCACGCTGATTCTGGGGCCTGACGAAACCATTCCGGAAGCCATCGGCGATCTTTCACGCCGTTTCCTGAACGAAACCATCGGCAGCTGGCACAACTGGGTCAGAGACCTTTCCATTCCCTTCGAGTGGCAGGAAGAGGTGATCCGCGCCGCCATTACCCTGAAGCTGAACACGTTTCAGGATACGGGCGCCATCATCGCGGCCATGACAACCTCCATCCCGGAGGCGCCGGATTCGGGCCGTAACTGGGACTATCGCTACTGCTGGTTGAGAGATTCCTATTTTGTCGTAAACACCCTGAACCGTCTCAGCACGACCAATACGATGGAGCGGTATTTGAATTACCTGATCAACGTGGCGGCGGGAACGCCCAACGGCCGGATTCAGCCGGTATATGGCATTGACGGCAGGGCCAAACTAATCGAACGGGACGTCGAAAACCTTCCCGGTTATCGGGGAATGGGGCCCGTCCGGGTCGGCAACCAGGCCTGCGAGCAGATCCAGCATGATGTTTATGGATCGGCCATCCTCGCCGTGGCGCACACCTTCTTTGACCGCAGGCTTGCCCACCGGGGAGGAGCGGCTCTCTTCTCGCGGCTGGAGCCCCTGGGAGAAGCGGCCATTGCCGTTCATGATCAGCCGGATTCGGGTCCCTGGGAAACACGCAACACGACGCGGGTTAATACGTTTTCCAGCCTGATGTGCTGGGCGGCCTGCGACCGTCTGGCTCGAATCGCCGTTTATATCGGCCTTGCCGAACGCGCCGCCTACTGGCAGAGCCGGGCGGAACGGATTCATGCAACCATCTGCAGCCGCGCGTGGAATGAAAAAAAGCAGTCTTTCGTTGGCGCACTTGACGGAGATTCGCTGGATGCCAGCCTTCTGTTGCTCCACGACATCGGGTTTCTGTCCGCCGATGATCCTCGTTTTGTCCGGACGGTGGGTGCGATTGAAAAGGAGCTGCGCCGCGGCGATTATATTTACCGCTATGTGGAGACGGATGATTTCGGCGTTCCGGAAAACGCTTTTGTGGTCTGCACCTTCTGGTATATTTACGCGCTGGCTGCCCTGAACCGCGGCGAAGAAGCCCGCGCGCTGTTTGAAAACCTCCTGTCCCGCCGAAGCCGCCACGGGCTTCTGGCCGAGCACGTCGATCCGCGCACGGGCGACCTTTGGGGAAATTTTGTTCAGACCTACAGCATGGTGGGCCTGATCAACTCCGCCATTCGCCTCAGCACGCGTTGGGACAGCGCGTTTTAGCGGAGAGGGACGGATGAGCCTTCAGAACATAAAATCTTCCCGATCGTTCAGTCTTACGCTGCGCTTTGTGGTTCCCCTTGTTGCGGCCATGGCGCTCCTGGCTTTCGCAGTGCTGCCGCTGGTGGACAAGCTGACGCTGCGCTGGTCGGTAAGGGATATGGATATCCGGTCCAAGCTGGTGACCAGCACCCTCCAGGACCCCCTGGGCGAACTTCTGGAACAGGGCAACAAAAGAAAAATTCAGTCTCTGCTGACCCGCGCCACGCAGGATGAGCGGCTCTTTGCGCTGGGCTATTGCGACATCCAGGGGAAGCTGCTCTTCAAAACACGGGCTTTTCCCGACATTCTCTGCTGTTCCGTGCCGGATCCGTCCACCCGCAAAACGTCTTCGCTGATGGAATTGCCGCAGGGCCTGGTGCATGTTGCCGTCAATCCCTTTTTGATTGAGGGGTTGCCGATGGGCGCCCTGGTGGTACTTCACGACATGAGCTTTGTCCGGCAGCGAAGCGAGGACACGCGCAAATACCTGCTGGTCCTGTTTGCCGTTCTTTCGTTGGTGACCTCCGTCATTACGGTGCTGATTGCTCATTTAAGCTGGCGCGGCTGGATGACCGGTGTTCGCGCCCTGCTGAGCGGCGAAGGCCTGATAAAACCTTTTACCAAGTCTTCCAGCTCCGAGCTTCAGCCCCTGGTGGGCGATCTGCGCGCCCTGCTGCGCACGATAGATGCGGAAAAGCGCATCGCCGACGATCTCACCATTTTCTGGAATCCGGATTCGCTCCGCGGTCTGCTCTCCAAACAACTGGTCGGGGAGCAGATGCTGGTGGTCTCCAATCGGGAACCGTACATTCACGTCAAAGGAAAGGAAGGGGTGGAAGTTCAGCGGCCGGCCAGCGGACTGGTGACGGCGGTGGAACCGGTCATGCGCGCCTGTTCCGGAATATGGATCGCCCACGGCAGCGGCACAGCAGATCGGGAGGTGGTGGACAAAAAGGATCATGTCCGCGTGCCGCCGGAGCATCCGGAATATACGCTCCGGCGCATCTGGCTTACGGAGGAGGAGGAGCAGGGATACTATTACGGTTTGGCCAATGAGGGCCTCTGGCCGCTGTGCCACATCGCGCATGTGCGCCCCATCTTCCGGACCGCCGACTGGAACCGGTATGTGGCGGTCAATCAGCGGTTTGCCGACGCGGTGGTTCGGGAATCCGAACAGGATGATCCGGTCGTTCTGGTTCAGGACTATCACTTTGCCCTGCTGCCGGGCATGCTCCAACAGGCCCTTCCCAAGGCGACGATTATCACCTTCTGGCACATTCCCTGGCCCAATCCGGAATCTTTCGGCATTTGCCCGTGGCGGGGAGAAATCCTGCGAGGCATGCTGGGAAGCACAATTCTCGGTTTCCACACGCCTTTCCACTGCAAGAATTTTCTGGAAACCGCGGACCGCTACCTGGAAACGCGCGTGAATCACGCGTCTTCCACGATTTCTCACGGAGGCAATCTGACGCTGGTCGAAGCGTATCCGATTTCCATCCAATGGCCGTCGCCGTGGCAGGACACGCAGCCGCCGGTTGACCGGTGCAGGAAAGACATCCGGCAGGAGATGAACCTCGGGCAAGACAGCCTGGTGGGGCTCGGTGTTGACCGGCTGGATTACACCAAGGGAATTCTCGAACGCTTGAGGGCCGTCGAATGTCTGCTGGAGACGCATCCGGACATGGTCGGCCGGTTTTGCTTCATCCAGATCGCCGCTCCGTCGCGATCGGTTCTTGAAGAATACCAAACCTTGGAATCCCGCGTTCGGGCTTTGGCCGGGCAGATCAACGCGAAATTTTCCCGAGACGGTTATCAGCCGGTTCATCTGAAAGTTGAGCATCACGAACCGCGCGACGTCAACCGCTACTACCGCGCCGCGGATGTCTGCCTGGTGACGAGCCTGCATGACGGCATGAACCTGGTGGCCAAAGAGTTCGTGGCGGCCCGCGACGATGAACGGGGAGTCCTCGTGCTCAGCCGTTTTACCGGAGCGGCCCACGAGCTGTATGAAGCCCTGATCGTCAATCCCTATCACATCGAGCAGACGGCCGACGCCATCTACCAGGCCCTCACTATGCCCGAATTCGAACAGCAGGCGCGGATGCGCAGTATGCGGTCCATGGTGAGAGATTTCAATGTGTACCGGTGGGCGGCCCGGATGCTTCTGGATGCGGCGCGTGTCCGCCGGCGTGAGAAACTGGCGGAACGGATCGGTGTCCCGTTATGAGTCAGGATTCGCCCGCCGCCTATCTGTTCGGGAAAACCGCCTTCGCCGAGCTGGAGCGTTTTGTAGATCGGTCAACGCTGTTTGCCTTTGATTTTGACGGCACGCTGGCCCCCATTGTATCGGATCCGGACGCCGCCGGAATCCCCGGGGTTGTCCGGGAGGAATTATCCGTTCTGGCCGGGATGGCGCCCGTTGCGATCATTACCGGGCGTTCCCGCTCGGATGCCCTGCGGCATCTGACGTCAGCCCCTTGTTACCTGATTGGGAATCACGGCGCAGAGGGGCTTCCGGGATGGAAAGCGCGGGAGAGGGTTTTTATCCGCATGGCGCAAGACTGGCAGCGTCAGCTCGATGAACTGATTCCGGCCCGGAGCCGGGGGGGTGTCGTGGTGGAGAACAAGGGCGCGACGATTTCCGTTCACTACCGGCAGGCCGAAAACAGGAAAAAAGCGTGCGCCATGATTCGCCGGGCCGTCGGCCGGCTGGTTCCGCCGCCCAGGCGCGTCCGGGGCAAATGCGTCGAAAATCTGATTCCGGAAGGCGCGCCGGACAAAGGCACGGCCCTGAAGCTGCTCATGCGGCAGGCGGGGTGTGCCAGGGCGTTTTTTGCCGGAGATGACGAGACCGATGAAGACGTGTTCCGGCAAAAAGCCAAAAATATTTTCGCCGTTCGTGTGAGCAGGAAGAGCGGCAGTCATGCTCGTTTTTTTTTAAAGAAGCAGCTTGAAATCGCCCGCCTTTTACGCGAGATCAACCGGATCCTCGGGCGATCCTGAGCCGGCCCTCTTGCGACGGATCATGTTTTGATGACTTCTCTGGCGATGACCACGCGCTGAATTTCCGATGTGCCTTCATAGATAGTTGTGGCGCGGGCGTCCCGATACAGGCGTTCGACCTTGTATTCCTTGGTGTAACCGTATCCCCCGTGGACCTGCAGCGCCATGTAGGCGGTCTTGTTGGCCGTTTCCGAGGCGAACAGTTTGGCCATAGAGGCTTCTTTCGTGAACTTCAGACCGCGGTCTTTGCGGTCGGCCGCGGCCAGCGTCAGCCAGGATGCCGCTTCAATTCGGGTCGCGGCATCGGCGATCATGAATTGGACGGCCTGAAACGAGTTGATGGTTTTCCCGAACTGACGTCGCTGTTTAGTGTAGGAAAGCGCTTCTTCCAGGGCCGCCCTGGCAATGCCGACGGCTTGGGAGGCGATGCCGATTCTGCCGCTGTCCAGAGCGAGCATGGCCACCTTGAACCCTTCCCCGGGATTTCCCAGCAGGTTTTTCGCGGGAACCTCGCAGTCCTCGAACACCAGCTCAACGGTATTGGACGCCCTCAGTCCCAGCTTGTCTTCTTTGGCTCCGATTGTGAAACCGGGCATTCCTTTTTCGATAATGAACGCAGAGAGCCCTTTTGTTCCTTTTTCCTGGCCCGTCCGGGCGATCAGATTGATGACATCGGCATACTCTCCGTGCGTGATAAAGACCTTGGTGCCGTTGATGATGTATTTGTCTTTTTTCAGGACGGCGGTGGTCGTCATGGAGCCGGGGTCCGAGCCGGCACCCGGCTCGGTCAGCGCAAACGCGCCGAGAAGCGATCCTTCGGCAAGTCCCACCAGCCATTTTTCTTTCTGCTCCGGGCTGCCGAACTTGAGAAGCGGCTCCGTGGAGAGATTGGCGACCGACATAGTCACCGCGCTCGACGCGCACGCATAGGCGATTTCCTGCAGCGCCAGTGAATAGGCCACCGCGCCTGCGCCCGAGCCGCCGAGTTCAGGCGGCGCCATCATGCCCAAAAGTCCCAGCTCTCCCATTTTTTTGACCGCGTCTATCGGGAAAACGCCCTGGCGCTCCCACGCCGCCGCCATCGGTTCCAGCTCTTTTCTGGCAAAATCCCTGGCCATGAGCCGGATCATTTCCTGTTCGCTTGTAATTTCAAATGCCATTGTCGGTCCCTTCAGGGAATATATAGAACAACGAGAAGTTTTGTTTTGCTGGAAGAAGGATTACTCAAGGCGTGATGCAGCGCCGAATTGAAGTGGATGCATTCGCCCGGACTCAGCAGGCTGGTATTTTTACCGACCGAAATGGAAAGCTTTCCCTTTAAGACATAAATAAATTCTTCCCCTTCATGGTGGTATTCCACGCCTTCGTGGGCGGTGTTGGGTTCGATGGTGACGAGATACGCGCCCAGGTGCTTGTCGGCGCCGGATTTGGTCAACTGCGTATAGGCGTAGGAGCCGGCGCGCTTTTTCTGACTTTTGACTCTCGAGGAGGCCTTTTTGTTTTCATCGCCGTTGAGCTGGGCCACATCCACCTTGAGCGTGCGGCTCAACTGCAGGACAAGAGCCACCGGAGCGGTGGTTTCATCCTTTTCAACCTTTTCCAGGAGGTCGGCCGGATAGCCTGTTTCATGCGCCAGGTCTTTGATGCTCAGCTTTCTGCTTTCGCGGCACGCCTTGATGCTTTGACCGAAGGACTTCTTGTGTTCTTTGACTTTTGCCATGAGCTTCATCCTGTAAAATAGAGTGTCACTGAATTTGCTGCAGCATATCCCCCATCATTTTATGAATCAGGTTGATGGCTTTGAGCGGTCGGATCATGACCTTGAAGTCGGTGATCCTGCCGTCTTCGCCCCAGGTGATCATGTCGATTCCGTTGATGGAGATGCCGTCGATAACCGTCAGAAATTCGAGGACGGCATTGTTGCCGGAAATGACTTCCCGCAGATATTGAAACGTGTCGTTGTTGAGGACGTGCAGAGCCGCTGTCAGGTACAGCGTGGTAATCGGTTTTCCGGCCTGCGGGGTATGGACCACGGGCGAGTGAAAGACAACATTTTCCGCGAGAATGTCGTCCAGACCCGCCGCATCTCTTTCTTTGACCAGTTTGTGCCAGGTGACGATGGTGTTTTCAATCATGGTTGTGCCCCTTTCTTATTGGCCGGGAACGATGAGCCTGGAGGCTTCCTGCCGCTCCATCTCCTGCGCTTCGGCGATCATGCCCTTTACCGCTTTTTCAATAGCGTCGGGCAGTTTGGCTGCTGCTTCATTGAGCGTTTTGGCGCCTTCAATCAGACACTGAACCGGGATGGGGCCGTTGGGGGATATGAGTTGAGCCATCCCGGTAAAAAGAGGCTCCCGGCTCTCATCCGGCGAACCGTCAATTTTGACAGGCGAAAGACGACGGATGGAGGCGAAGGTCAGGTCCGTGAAAGACTCTTCTTTGTATAAATTGTCGGGATTGATCTTGATGTTTGTGATTCTGGGCTCGTCCGCTTCGCTCATGATGGGCTCCTTTTAACATGGGGTGATGGTTCATGCCCCGAAAATAATAAAAGGAAACTGTAGGCAAAACGGCCTCCTTTCTTTCGGATCATTGACCGGTTTCCTACACTGAAAAAGCGCGGGGGTCAAGAAGGGATATGAGTGACGAGTAAATAGCGATCCACTCCACGGGTTGGAGCTTTGTTGTAACTTGCCGATCCCGAGATAATAGGTTAAAGTCATTCAGGTGCCCGGAATGATGAGGCCGTATACACACTGGTGCCATATGCCCGATGAATAGCGTGATCCGGGAGCTGGCGAATTTGATATTGGTGAAGCCTATGCTATCACGTTCAGAAGAAGTGGATGGTGGATGGTGTTTTTGAACGTCATGGTGGCCATTCGACGGGCTTATGGTGACATTGCTTGTCGAACCATCGGACCGATTGGTAGAGAGCGGTTTGATTTGTGTCCAATGTAATTTCTGATCTTCAGGGCAGGGCGCTGCTCGCGCCGCTGGCCGGCGTTACGAATCTGCCGTTTCGGCTGGTCGCCCGCCGGTGTGGCTGTTCGCTATGCTTCACCGAGATGATCAGCGCCAACGGCCTGATTCGCGAATCGGCGCAAACGCTTCAATATTTGAAAACATCCCCGGAGGACCGGCCTCTGGGTGTCCAGTTGTTCGGGGCGGACCCCCGTGTCATGGCCCGGGCCGCCGAAGTGGTTGCCGCGCAAAAACCCGCTTTAATTGATATCAACATGGGCTGTCCGGTGAAAAAGGTCATTAAAACCGGTTCCGGCGCCGTGTTGATGAAAGATCCTCTGCTCGCGGGCCGCATCATAGCGGCCGTTGTCCGGGCGACGAGGCTGCCGGTGAGCGTCAAGATTCGTTCCGGGTGGAATTCCGGCGCCATCAATGCCGTTCAAATAGCCAAAATTGCCGAGGATTCCGGGGCTGCCATGATCATCGTTCACGGCCGCACGGCCGATCAGGGCTTTTCCGGCTCAGCGGACTGGGACGTAATCGGCCGGGTAAAAAGCGCAGTCCGCATTCCGGTGGTCGGCAACGGCGATATTCGTAAGCCCGGAGACGCGCTTCGGATACTGGCGCAAACCGGGTGCGACGCCGTGATGGTAGGGAGAGGCGCATTAGGAAATCCATGGATATTTCAGGGGATTCGTCAGTTATTAGCGGGAGAAAAGGATTGCAGCCATCCCTCCTTGTCGGATCGGCAAAAGGTCATAGAGCAGCACTGGGAAGAAGAAGTTCGTTATTGTGGCAGGCATTTTGCCGACAGGTCTTTTCGCAAGCAGTTGCTCTGGTACACCAGGGGGCTGGCCGGGTCGGCCCGGCTGAGGGAAACGCTGGGAAAAATGACGGACAGCGACGCGATGCGCTCGGAAGTGGGCCGGTATTTCCGGTCGCTTACGGCAGCGCAAGCCGAAATAATGACTTGACATCTCGGGAATGAATTGGCATAAATGAAACCAAAGGAAAAGCAGGTTCACTGGCGTATATTCTTAATGCACAAAGGATGAAAAAACGTGGAAATCGGGAAATTTAATGAGCTTGAGGATAAAATCAAACAAATTGTCAGCGAACAGAGTTTTTTGAAAAAACAGATTTCAACATTGGAGGAAACGTTAAGAAATAAAGAATCGGAACTAGAAGGGTACAAAAGCAAAATTATCGCACTAGATGAGGAAAGGAACCATGTACGCGCAAGGGTGGATTCATTGCTTGATTTACTTGCAGATATAAAGGTGGTCCAATAAGCTTCCAGGGCGTGGGTTTTGAAAAAGCGTTACGAAATTACAATTTTTGGGCGGGAACTTGCGGTTTTAAGTGATGCGGAAGATGAACAAGTGGCCAAGGTTGTCCGATATGTCAACGAACGAATGGAAGACATTGTGAAATCGAGCGAAGGACTCCGGACAGTGGATGTGGCCATCCTGGCGGCTTTGAACATTTCAGAAGATTATTTAAAATTAAAGGGAGTTAATCAGGACCTGTGTGATCAATTGACCCACCGGTCCGAAAAGTTGATTCAATTGATTGAAAACGCAAGTTAAGAGAAATTTACCCCTGCGATGCGCGTGATTGTCATTTGTTTTTGAGCCAACATTTTGAACCTGGGGGCTATACTTGTTTGCGGTGTGCATGTCTGCCTTGTTCCGTTGGTCGGGGGCAGAAAGCCTGAAGCAAACAAAACCGGCGCCCACCTATTTAAAAGGTTCAAAATCGTGATCAACACGGCATAAGCGGGGGTTTTTCTATCCCCCTTTTTCTCCTTTTCCCATCGTAAGTAAATAAAATATTGAATGAAACCATGAATCCTTCGGCAGGTTTGCCGTGCCGAAAGGTTTAAATATAATCCTGTTGAAATAACCGCTTTAAATTTCAACAGGATAAAAGAGGAGGTTGCAACAATGCCAGACGGTATTCTGTTTGTTTTGTTTATCATAGTGGCGGTTTTTGCGGGCGCGGTTGCGGGTTATATTCTGAAGCAAATCTTTACTGCAAAGAAAATCAGGGCTTCGGAGAGCCTGGCGACGCGGATTGTGGAGGAATCCAAGAAGGAAGCCGATACAATCAAGAAAGAAGCCATTTTGCAGGCCAAGGAAAATCTGCTGAAAATGAAAGCGGATTTCGACGCGGAGACAAAAGAGGTCAAAAGCGAGTTGGAAGCTTTGGAGCGGCGCATCCGCGGCAAAGAAGAAAACATGGATAAGCGCATGGATGTCTTGTCCCAGAAAGAATCCAATATCGAGAACCGGGACAAAGCTCTCAGCCAGAAAGAGCAAACCGTGGAGGAAAGACACAGGAAACTGGACGCGCTGCTGGAAGAACAAAAAATTAAGTTGGAAAAAATCGCCGGGATGACGCCGGAAGAGGCTAAAAATGTTCTCATTTCGTCGATGGAAGAGGAAGCCAGGCACGACGCGGCGGTGCTGGTCCGCAAAGCGGAAGAAGAAGCCAAACTGACTGCGGACAGAAAAGCTCGTGAAATTATTGCCTATTCCATTCAAAGGTATGCCGGGGATTACGTGGCGGAACGCACGGTGTCCGTGGTCAACCTGCCCAGTGAAGAGATGAAAGGCCGCATCATCGGGCGTGAAGGCCGCAACATCCGGGCGATTGAAGCGGCCACCGGCATTGACCTGATCGTTGATGACACACCCGAGGCGGTGGTTCTTTCCAGTTTTGATCCCATCCGGCGTGAAGTGGCCCGCATCTCGCTGGAACGCCTGATTCAGGACGGAAGAATCCATCCCGGCCGGATTGAAGAAATCGTGAAAAAAGTGGAAAAGGAAGTGGAGCAGATTATCCGGGAGACGGGCGAAAAAGCGTCGTTTGACTGCGGCGTTCATGACATCCATCCGGAAATCATCAATATGCTGGGCGCGCTGAAATACCGCACCAGCTACTCGCAGAATGTTCTGCAGCATTCCATTGACGTAGCCTACCTGACGGGGATCATGGCTGCCGAACTCAAAATGAATATCAAGGAAGCCAAGCGGGCGGGTTTGCTGCACGACATCGGCAAGGCGGTGGATCACAAGATCGAAGGCACGCACGCGGCCATCGGCGCGGATTTTGCCAAGCGGTTCGGGGAGAATCCCCGTATTGTTCAGGCCATTGCCACCCACCATGACGACGGACGCAACAATACGCTGCTGGGCGTTCTGGTCCAGGCGGCCGACACGCTCTCCGCGGCGCGGCCCGGCGCGCGCCGGGAAATGCTGGAATCCTATGTCCAGCGTCTGGAGGAGCTGGAAAAGATCGCCCATTCCTTTACCGGCGTGGATAAATGTTTTGCGATTCAGGCGGGGCGGGAAATCCGCATCATGGTGGAAAATGAAAAAATTTCGGACAACGACGCCGTCATGCTGTGCAACGATATCGTGAAGAAAATCGAAAAGGAGCTGACCTATCCGGGGCAGATCAAGGTTACGGTCATCCGGGAAACCCGCGTGTCCAATTTTGCCAAATAGACTCACCGGAGATTGGGTGAAAAAATGAAAATATTTTTTATTGGAGACATTGTCGGTAAACCCGGACGCCGGGCGGTTCGGGAACTGCTGCCGTCCGTGGTCAACGGGCATGCCGTGGATCTGGTGATCGCCAACTGTGAAAATGCCGCAGGCGGCTTTGGCATTACCCGGGAGATCGTCGAGGAGCTGTACGGCCTGCACATTGACGTGCTGACGTCCGGCAATCATGTCTGGGATAAAAAGGAAGCCGTGGACTTTATCGGCGATTACGAAACGTTGATCCGGCCGGCTAATTATCCGGAAGCGGCCCCGGGGACGGGATCGGCGCTGATGCCCACGGCCGCGGGCGATTATGTCGGCGTGATCAATCTGGTCGGAAGAACTTTCATGCAGCCGTTGGATTGTCCGTTTACGGCCGCCCGGGAGCAGATTGCCCGGCTGAAAGCCAGGACCAATGTCATCATCGTGGATATGCACGCGGAAGCGACTTCCGAGAAAAGAGCCCTGGGCTGGTATCTCGACGGCGAAGTTTCCGCGGTTCTGGGCACCCACACACACGTGCAGACGGCGGACAACGAAATTCTGCCTGGGGGCACGGCTTACATCTCGGATGCCGGCATGACCGGTCCCTTTGATTCCGTGATCGGCATTCAGAAAGAAACCGTTATCAAAAAATTTTTGAATCAGTTGCCCGCCAAATTTGATGTGGCCAGGGGCGACATCCGCCTGCAGGGCGTTGTGCTGGACATTGACGGGCAAAGCGGCCGCGCCGGGGCCATTGAGAGAATCAGCATTCCATTACATCCATAAACGGAGGCAAGGGATGAAAAGCGCGTATGAGGTTTTACAGGAAAGAGGTTTTGTCGAGCAGGTCACGGACGAAGCCCTGATTGCCGAACTTTTTGCCAAAGGTCCCGTGACCTGTTATACCGGCTTCGATCCCACGGCCGCCAGCCTGCATATCGGCAGCCTGGTGCCCATCATGGCGCTGGCCCATATGCAGCGATGCGGCAATCGCCCCATCGCGCTGGTTGGCGGCGGCACGGGCCTCATCGGCGATCCCAGCGGCAAGACGGAAATGCGCCAGGTGCTGACCCGCGAACAGATTGACCATAACGCCCTGTCCATCGGGAAGCAGCTTTCGCAATATATTGATTTTTCCGACGGCCGCGCCCTGCTGCTCAACAATGCCGACTGGCTCACGAAGATCAACTACATCGAATTTCTACGCGACATCGGACGTCATTTCAGCGTCAACCGGATGCTGGCGGCGGAAAGCTACAAGATCCGGCTGGAGAAGGGACTGAATTTTATCGAGTTCAATTACATGCTGCTTCAGGGATACGACTTCCTCTACCTTTTTCAGCGCTACGGCTGCGCGCTGCAGATGGGC
The DNA here is from genome assembly GCA_012510495.1 of Smithella sp. Taxonomy (GTDB): domain Bacteria; phylum Desulfobacterota; class Syntrophia; order Syntrophales; family Smithellaceae; genus UBA8904. Next base: position 15,796 of record JAAZHX010000229.1, on the reverse strand, counting down.
GGCAACGACCAGTGGGGAAACATGCTGGCCGGCACAGAGCTGATTCGCAAAGTCGAGGCCAAAGATGCGCAGGCCGTCACCTTTCCCCTGATCACCACTTCGACAGGCCACAAGATGGGCAAAACGGAAAAAGGCACCGTCTGGCTGGACGGCGCGCTGACCTCGCCTTATGAATATTATCAATACTGGGTCAACTGTGACGACGCCGATGTGGAAAGATTTCTCAAACTCTTTACCTTCCTGCCGCTTTCGGACATCGCCGTCGTGAAAACGCTGGCGGACGCGCGGCTCAATATGGCCAAGACCGTGCTGGCTTACGAAGCCGCCAAAGTCACGCACGGCGCGGATGCCGCGAAAGCCGCGTGGCGCGCTTCGATGGAGGCTTTCCACTCGCGGACAGTGGATGCCGATTTATTTCCGTCAAGCGACATCCCGCGTGAAGTCCCGCAGGCCGACACCTCCGCGATTCCGCGGCATCGCATTTCCGTCGCAGATATTGACGCCGGTCTGCTGGTGGCCTCCGTGTGTGCGAAAGCCGGGCTGACGCAGTCCATGTCGGAGGCCAAGCGTCTGATCGGGCAGGGCGGGATCTATGTCGGAGAGCGCCAAGCGAAATCTCCGGATGAAAAGCTGTCGCCTGACGACTTTGCCGGCGGCCGCGAACTGCGCATCCGCAAGGGCAAGAAAAAATATCTGATTGTGGAAATAGGGGATTAGGCTGATCCCCCTGCGGTGGCCCGCGACTGAAGGCCGAAGGTCCAGGCGAAGGGTGATAAACGATGGGCGAGAGGAAAATCAAAAGACGAAACTCTCGCTTATACTTGTTCCATGTCATCAGGATTTTCTGAATCAATGGATTGTAAAAGAAAAATTCTATGTTAAAATGCATCGCAAAAGGATGCTCATGGAATTTAAAACTGTTTTGGAAAAACTTTTAACGAATTTCGACAGGCTGAACATTCGCTACGCGCTGATGGGCGGTTTTGCGCTGGGATTGTGGGGTTACGGACGCGCAACGGCTGATGTTGATTTTCTGGCGCATCGCGATGATATGGGTAAAGTCGATGCCGTCATGAAGAGCCTGGGCTATGAATGCCGGTATAAAAGCGACAATGTTTCTCAATATCTGTCTCCCCTGAAAATATTCGGCGAAGTTGATTTTATTCACGCCTTCAGAGAGACAAGTCTTGCGATGTTGGAGACCGCCGAAGAAAAAACCATTTTTAACGGTGATTTGAAAATTCGTGTATTAAACCCCGAGAGTCTGATTGCTTTTAAATTACAGGCGGTAAAAAACAATCCTTCAAGGACAGCCGTCGATTTGCAGGATATTAAAAAGCTGGCTGAAATCAACAAACGAGACATGGATTACGGTCTTATCGATCGTTACGCCAAATTGCTGAATATGGAAGAGGTGTGGCATGAGATCAAAAAAGAGGTGTCTCTATGAACCCGGCGACCGGCAGCGAAGATATGTTCGACAAAACGATCACGGAAGATATCAAAGCCATGGAGAGCCGGCGGCGTAATCCGTTTATGAAAAATGGCAAAGCGGATGTTGATGCTTATATCCGGTTCGTTTGCGGCTTCAACGAATTTATCAACCACAATCCAAAATCATTTTCCCAAATGATCGATCGCGACATGATTTTATAATCCCGGATTTCAAACCTTTATCCCCAATGCAATCTGATTTCGCACTGTGATTTCGGAAGGAGATTTCTAATGCTCAAGAAAGGGCAGGGGCTTCTCCAGGCGGTAAACCATCGCCTGGCAGGACGCCAGAAGATTTCCCGATTCGTCGGCGGCGCGGATCTCGTAGGCGGCGGTTCTTTTCGTTTTATTGATTTCCCGGGCTTCGGCGTTCATCAGCGATCCTTTGGGGGGCGAGGCCAGATACTGGATGCTCATGCTGAGCGCGACGGCTATCGTGCCGTGCGAGTTGGAGGCTGCTTCAAACGCCGCGTCCATCAGGGAAAATACAGCGCCGCCGTGCGCCATGCCGAACATGTTTTCCATGTCGGACGTAAAGCGCATTTCCACCCGGGCGTAGCCTTCTTTCAAATCAACCAACGTAATGCCGAATTTCCTGCCGAAAGGCTCCTGATCCATCCGTTGAAAGATTGCTTTTCTGATTTTTTCATCCATTCCTGGTCTCCTGCGGCTTTTTACGTATCTGGCTGTTTCTTTTAACAGGTTGGCGGGCAAAGGGCAACCAAAACCGCCGCGTTTGTCCGTCTCCGTCAAAAAAAACGCCCGGTTTGAGGCCGGGCGCTTTTCGCTTTGCTTTCTTGCGTTGCTTAAAGAATTCTGACGTCGATAACCCCGTCGATGGCCTCAAATTTCCTGACCAGGTCCGCGGCGGCCATTTCGCCTTCCACGTCGATAATGTTATAGGCGATGTTGCCTCTGCTTTTATTGATCATGTCGGCAATGTTGAGCTTGTTGTCGGCCAGCAGGTGTGTGATCTTTCCGATCATGCCCGGCTCATTCTTGTTGGAGATCGTGATCCGGGTTTTGCCGGACCGGTCAAGGATGCATTCCGGAAAGTTGACCGAGTTCTTGATGTTCCCGTTTTCGAGAAAATCCATCAGTTGTATGGCGGCCATGATGGCGCAGTTTTCCTCGGACTCTTCGGTGGACGCGCCCAGGTGCGGAATGGCGATGACCCTGTCCGTTTCAATGACTTCCCCATCAGGGAAGTCCGTCACGTAACGGCTCACAATGCCGTCGGCAATGGCCTTTTTCAGGGATGCGGTTTCCACGAGTCCGCCTCTGGCGAAGTTCAGCAAAACGACGCCCTTCTTCATGATCGCGAATTTCTCGGCGTTGATGAAGCCTTTGGTGTCCTTGTTCTGCGGGACGTGCAGCGTGATGTAATCGGATTCGGCCAAAAGACGCTCCAGGCTGGGAGCTTTCCTGACGTTGCGGGACAGCCTCCAGGCCGCCTCGATCGACAAAAACGGGTCGAACCCCATGACGTCCATGCCCAGGTCCTCGGCTGTGTTGGCGATCATGGTGCCGATGGCGCCCAAACCCACCACGCCTAGTTTTTTTCCCAGGATTTCGGTTCCGACAAATTGGGATTTTCCTTTTTCGATCAGATCGGGTACTTTGTCGCCTTCACCCACCAGCCCTTTGGCCCAGGCAAGGCCTTCCGCGATGTTGCGCGCCGCAAGCAGCATGCCCAAAACGACCAGTTCTTTCACGCCGTTGGCGTTGGCGCCCGGGGTGTTGAACACCACGATGCCTTTTTCCGAGCATTTGTCGATGGGAATATTATTAACGCCGGCGCCGGCGCGGGCAATGGCTTTGAGGCTGGACGGCAGCGTCATCTCTTTCATTTCCTTGCTGCGGACGAGAATGCCGTCGGGATCTGGAATATCCGTGCGGTATTCATACTTGTCGGTAAAAAGGTTCAGGCCCTTTTCCGAAATTTTGTTCAACAGATCAATCCGATACATACAATACCTCCCACACCTTTTTGTTTTTTGGTGGGCCGTGCGGGGATTGAACCCGCGGCCAACGGATTAAAAGTCCGCTGCTCTACCTCTGAGCTAACGGCCCACATCTGAAGCGTATTTAAAAGAACAAAGCTCTCTAGCAACTCATCGGGGGCCTGTCAAGAAGAAACTGGACGTTTTCAATTTTCAAAAGGATTTTCCAATAGAATGGTTTCATCGCGGCCCGCGCCCACGGAAACCAGAGCGATGCCGGCGCCGGATAATTCTTTCAAACGCCGGATGTATTTTCGGGCGTTGACGGGGAGTTCGCTGATGTCCCGTGCGCCCGCGATGTTTTCCGTCCAGCCGTCGAATTCTTCGTAAACCGGCTGGCAGGTTGAAAACGTTTTCAGGCTGGCGGGAACCGCCTCGCGGCATTCGCCCCCGGCGGTTTTATAGCCGACGCAGATTTTGATTTTGGGAAGCCCTGTCAGCACATCCAGCTTGGTAATCGCCAGCATCGAGATGCCGGAAACACGGACGGCATGGCGCACCAGAACCATGTCCAGCCAGCCGCACCGCCTTTTGCGGCCGGTGGTCGCGCCGAATTCCTGCCCGACTTTCTGCAAATGCTCTCCGATCGCGTCATGGAGCTCTGTCGGGAAGGGGCCTTCTCCGACCCGCGTCGTGTAGGCTTTGCAGATTCCCACCACCGTGGAAATGGCGCCGGGGCCGACGCCGCTCCCGCAGGAGGCGTTTCCCGAGACGGTGTTGGAAGAAGTGACATAGGGATAGGTGCCGTGATCGACATCCAGATGACATCCCTGGGCCCCTTCAAACAGGATTTTCTTCCCCTTTTGGATTTCTCCGGCCAGAATCAGGGACGTATCGGCGACATACGGCCTGATTTTTTCCGCGTACTCCAGATACTCATCCGCGACGGCCTGGGGATCCAGCGGCGCCACGCCGAAAAAATTCTTGAACAGGAAGTTTTTTTCTTCCAGGCTGTGGCGCACTTTTTCCAGGAACAGCCCGGTTTCATAGAAGTCGCCCACGCGGATGCCCGTGCGGGCGACCTTATCTTCGTAAGCCGGTCCGATGCCGCGGCCGGTGGTGCCGATTTTTTTGCCGGTGTTGCGGGCTTCACGCGCCTGATCCAGGCAGCGGTGATAGGACATGATGACGTGCGTCTTTTCGCTGACGTAGAGTTCGGTGGAAGGGGGGAACAGGCCCCCTTCGTTGAGCTCTTTCAGCTCCTGAAGAAAAACCTTCGGGTCGAAGACCACTCCGTTGCCGATAATGCAGATTTTGTGATCATGCAATATACCCGAAGGAATCAGATGGAGAATGGTGGTCCGGCCTTTTACCACGAGCGTATGCCCGGCGTTGTTACCGCCCTGGAAGCGGGTGACGACATCCGCCTTGCCTGTATAAAGATCAACAATCTTTCCTTTGCCTTCATCCCCCCACTGGGCGCCTACAACCGCAACATTGGACATGAGTTATTTTTCCTCTTACATCTTTGTCGGTGTGACGGAAACGACATAAGGCAATTTCCGCTCATGCCGTTTCCCGCAAGAGCTTTGGGCTACAGGCTCTTGACCTTTTCATTGAACACTTTTTCCAGCTCGGTCAGCGCGACCTGGAGGTCCGCCGCTTCGATAGTCGGGCCGCACCAGAAGCGATAGCCGGCCGGCGCTTCCTTGTACGAGTTGATGTCGTGCGCAATGTTTTTTTTGCTCAGCTCCGACGCGACGCTTTTGAGGAACTTGCTTTTCGCGTCCGGGTCCATCGAGGCCACTTTGGGGTGCGTGACGGACAGGCACACGGAGGTGTTGGAGCGGACGGCCGGATCCGCGGCCAGAAACTCCACCCAGTCGGTTTTGGCCACCCAGTCTTCAACGACTTTCAGGTTGGCCAAGCTTTTCTTGAACAGACCGTCGAGACCGATTTGTCCCGCCCAGCCCAGGGCGTCCAGATAATCTTCCACGCAGATCATGGAAGGCGTATTGATGACATCCCCGTCGAAGATGGACTTGTTTATTTTGCCGTCTTTCTTCAAACGGAAAATTTTCGGCATCGGCCAGGGTGGATTGTAGGATTCAATGCGCGCGACCGCCCTGGGACTCAAAATCATCATGCCGTGCGCAGCTTCGCCGCCCAGACATTTTTGCCACGAGTAGGTCAGGAGGTCGATTTTGCTCCAGTCGATGTCATTGGCAAAAGCGTAACTGGTAGCGTCACAAAGAGAGAGTCCTTCGCGGTCGGCGGGAATCCAGTCCCAATCGGGAATGCGCACACCGCTGGTGGTTCCGTTGGATACAAAGACAACGTCGCCCTTCCAGTCCACTTTGGATAAATCGGGAATCTGGCCGTAGTCGGCCTTGATAATGGCGGGGTTGAGCTTGAGCTGTTTGCTCACATCCGTTGCCCAGCCGTTGGAGAAGCTTTCCCAGACCAAAACGGTAACCGGTTTGGGACCGAGAAGGGACCACATCGCGCATTCAAACGCGCCCGTATCGGAAGCCGGCAGAATGCCAACGAGGTAATCCGGCGGAATATTTAATATTTTTCTTGTTTCGTCAATGGCCTTGACAATTCTTTCTTTTCCCAGCGCGGAACGGTGTGAACGCCCGACCGGCGCGTCTTTCAGGGTGTCGATTGTCCACGCTGGTCTCTTGCTGCAAGGGCCGGAGCTAAAGTTTGGATTTAACATAGATAACCATCCTTAAAATAGATTTTTTAATGCCGGCATACATACCAGCATTAAGCGTTTTTCTCAAGAAATTTAAACCGCAATCGCCCCTCCCGTGACCTATGGTCAAAGCGGCCGCGGCTGAAACTTTCGAGGCGTCAGTAAAATAACAATTTTTGACTTAAGTCAAATACATTATTGTTCAAGTGTGCTATAAGGGCAGGCAACATAATGCTCAGCTTCAGCAGTGCTAAAAGAAATAAGTGGGGAAAAGATGACTGAAAATCTGGCCAAAATCACGGATCTCACAGGTGCGTTTCGTCTTTTGGAGCTGGTTGACTATCAGGAGCACTCTGTGGTCAGCCGGGAAATCATCCGGAAACCTTCCGGGACCATGACCGTTTTTGCCTTCGATGCCGGCGAGGGATTGAGCGAGCACACGGCGCCTTTTGACGCGTTTGTCTATCTGCTGGAAGGCAAAGCGAAAATTACCATTGGGGGGAAGCCTTACGGCGCCGGGGAAGGGGAGATGATCCTGATGCCGGCGCACAAGCCGCATGCGCTCAAGGCCGTTACCCGTTTCAAGATGCTGCTGGTCATGATTAAATAAAAAAACAGGAGGTGTTTTATGAAATTCGAGATTACGCCTGGTGTTGATTGGGTGGGGAAGATTGACTGGGAACTGCGCAAGTTTCACGGCGAGGAATACTCGACGCATCGCGGTTCTTCGTACAACGCGTATCTGGTGAGAGACGAAAAGACCGCGCTCATCGACACGGTCTGGACGCCTTACGCGAAAGAATTCGTGGACAATCTCGCCAAAGAAATCGACCTTGACAAAATCGACTACGTGATTGCCAACCACGCGGAAATGGACCACTCCGGCGCGCTGCCGCTCTTGATGCACCGGATTCCGGACAAGCCCGTGTACTGCACGGCCAACGGATTGAAATCTTTCAAGGGCCACTATCACAAGGACTGGAACTTCCAGGTCGTGAAAACCGGCGACAAGCTCAGCCTGGGCAAAAAGGAACTGGTTTTTGTCGAAGCCATGATGCTGCACTGGCCGGATTCCATGATGGAGTACCTCACCGGCGACGCGATCCTGTTTTCCAACGACGCCTTCGGCCAGCATTTTGCCACCGAAAACATGTTTAATGACCTGGTCGAACCCTCCGAACTTTTTGAAGAAGCGACTAAGTATTACGCCAACATTCTCACGCCGTTTTCGCCGCTCGTGACGAAAAAGATCAATGAAGTGCTGGGGCTCAATCTGCCGGTGAATTTCATCTGCCCCAGCCACGGCGTCATCTGGCGCGACAATCCCCTGCAGATCGCGCAGAAATATCTGGAGTGGGCGGCGGACTATCAGGAAAATCAGATCGCGATCATTTACGACACCATGTGGGACGGAACGAGAATGCTGGCCGAGCACATTGCCCGCGGAATCAAACAGGCCGACGACAAGGTGACGGTGAAGCTCTTCAATATTTCCCGCCGCGATATCAACGACGTGGTGACTGAGGTCTTCAAATCCAAAGCGATCCTGCTGGGATCGCCCACGATCAACAAAGGCATTCTCAACGCCATGTCGGCGCTCGTCGAAATGATCACTGGGCTCAAATTCAAGAAAAAGAAGGCCGCGGCCTTCGGCTGCTACGGCTGGAGCGGCGAGAGCGTGAAGATTTTAAACGATCATTTGTCCAAAGCCGGCTTTGAAATGATCGGCGACGGCTTCAAAGCCATGTGGCGGCCGGGAGATGAAGCGCTCGCGCAGGCACTGGCGTTTGGAAAGGATTTTGCGGGGAAAGTATAATATTTTACGGACTGGAATCAAAAAAGGGTGGAACGCGAAACAGCTTCCACCCTTTTTTTGATGAATTGTTTTGGTCGCCGGACCCCTATTTGATGCAGACCCGGCGGACCTGGTTAAAATCCGTAGCGCCCTGAAGCACTTTCTGGATTCCGTCCTGAAGCAGCGTGGTCATCCCCTCGGCCATGGATTTGGCACGAATGACTTCAACCGTTTCATGCTTTTGCACCAGTTTCTTGATGGCGTCGGTGGCCACGACCAGCTCGTGAATGCCCATTCGGCCTTTGTAGCCGGTTTTGTCGCAGGCGTCGCATCCTTTGGCGCGATAGAGCTTGAAATCATCATCATAGCATACGCCCAGTTTGGCGAAGTCTTCGGGACCGTAGCTTTCCACGATTTCGTCGAACTCCTCCCGGGTGGCATGATACTTTTCTTTGCAATTTTTGCACAGCGTGCGCACCAGGCGCTGGGCGAGAATGCCCAACAGGGCGTCCGCGAAGTTCAGCGGGTCGATGCCCATATCCAGCAGCCGGACGATGGTTTCCGGGGCACTGTTGGTGTGCAGGGTGCTGAAGACCAGATGGCCGGTCAGCGAGGCTTCAACGCCCGTTTTGGCCGTTTCAAAGTCGCGCATTTCGCCCACCATAATCACATCCGGATCGGCGCGCAGAAACGCCCGCATGGCGGCCGCGAAGTCGAAGCCGATTTTGGGCTGCACCTGAACCTGTCGAAGCCCGTATTGCGTGATTTCTACCGGGTCTTCAGCGGTCCAGATTTTCCTGTCCGGCCGGTTAATGACGTGGAGCGCCGCATGCAGCGTGGTGGTTTTTCCGGAGCCGGTCGGCCCGACAACCAGGATCATGCCGTAAGGCTTGTTGATGATGTTGATCATTCCATCATAATTACGTTTGAGCAGCCCCATGGATTCCAGCGGCAGGAGCGTGTCGCTCTTGGCCAGCAGACGCATGACAATGTCTTCCACTCCGCCCTGGGTGGGGATGGTGGCGACACGCAGCTCCAGTTCGTCGCCGGTGGAACGCCGGAACTTGATTTTGCCGTCCTGGGGCTTTCTTTTTTCCGTAATATCCAGATTGGACATGATTTTGAGGCGTGAAATGATGGCAGAGCGGTAGCTGAAGGGGACGGTTTGATAAATCATACAGTCGCCGTCAATGCGGTACCGGATCTCGACATTTTTCTTGCCAACGTTGGGTTCGATGTGAATATCGGATGCCCGGCGGGAGGAAGCGTCGTTGATGATTTTATTGACGAGCTGCATGATTACGCTGTCGGTTTCCGCGACGATGTCTCCCCCCTCCTCTTCTTCGGCACCCCCGCTTTCTTCATCCATTTTGCCCAGAAGTTCCGTAAAGGAATGCTCGTCGTCGCTCGAGCTGAAGAAAAGGTTGATGAATTTTAAAATATCCTCCGACAGCGCGACATCATATTTTACTTTCTTGGTTTTCAGAAGATTTTCGATGGCGTCTCTTTTGATGATATTGTTTGGGTCATCGACAATCACATGGATATTGCCGTCAATTTTTTCCAGCGGCACCCACAGCTCGCGCTGGAGGTAGTCTTTTTTCAGGTTGGAAATCAAATTGCCGGGGATGATGACTTTCTCGTTGTAATGGATAAACCGGCAGCGGTAAAATTCTTCGAAGGAATGTCCGATATCGTCTTTGGAGATTTTGTGCTTGTTCATCAGATGCCGCTCGACGGATTCCTTCTGCTCCCGCGCCTCACTCCAGGCGGCTTCCAGTTCGTCTTCCTTGAGCAGGTTACGGGTCAGCAGAAAATCGAAACGTGTTTTGCGGCGGCGCTGGAAGCGCTGCTGATTGTAGAAGGCAATGCCCAAAACTTCCACGATCTCCATGACCAGACCGATGTCTTCCTCGGTGAATTTGAGATCCCCCTGTTTTTTGTTGAGGATCTGAATGACGCCCATGAGCTGATCTTTATAAAAAATCGGGGCGGCGAGAATCTGTTTGGTTTTGAAACCGGACTTTTTATCCCATCTGACGTCAAAGATCAGATCAGGATCGATGGCCTTGAGTTCCGCTTGATTGTATGCGTTTGCGATGTTGACGATATTGAAGGTATTGGCCGTGTACCCGGCGATGCTGTGATTGTTGATCGGGACGCGGATTTCTTTGAGCCGGGACCCTGCCAGAAACATGGAATAGATTTCGTTGTGCGGCTTATCGACGACATAAAGCGTGATGGAATGGGCGTCAAACAGATTCAGGATACCGTCTTTGAGGTCAATCAGGATTTGCGCAATATTCTGCGCGGCGTGAATGCGGTTGGTGATGTCCTGAAGCTTTTTCTGCAGCCGCAGTCTTTCTTCCATATTTATTTTTACCGTGGGCTTCGCCTTTGTGATCATCCGGTTATTTTTCCATTTTCCTTTTTCTCATAAAATCCGCGCACATCCTAGCAAGCCCCGCGGGGAATGTCAATCAAACGAATTATGTCCGATGCGTCGAAAAGGATGTGGCGCGGCGCAGTGCAGTACGGATCAGCCGGCGGTGACGATTTTGGAGAAATCGGCGATTTTATGGAACAGCGCCGATATTTCCGCCAGCAGAGACAGACGGTTGAAGCGGATTTTTTCGTCGTTGTCCATGACCATAACGGAATCAAAAAAGGCGTCCACGGGGGAGCGCAGGGCGGCCAGTTTGTTCAGCGCGTCGGTGAAATTTTTCTCGGCGATGCCTTTTTCCACGCGCGTGCCGATATTTTCGAAATTTGCGAACAGTTTGATCTCCGCGTCCTGGGAAAGCAGGTTGACGTCCACGGCACCGCCGCGGAAATCCTTCAGGATATTGTCGATCCGCTTGAAGGCGATAGAGAGGGGTTCAAACTCGGGATTGGCCCTGAAGGCCTGCAGCGCCTGAACCTTTTCGGTCACCAAAACGAAATAGTCGATGTCCGCGGCCAGAACCGCATCCACAGTATCATAGGCGTAGCCCTGGCTGATCAGTTGATTCTGCAGACGCCCCCGGAAAAATTCCAGAACGTCTTTTTTGACGTCTTCGGCGGGCTTCTTCAGGACATCCTTCAGGGACGCCAGGCATTCGTCGATCAGGAAGCTCAGGCTCAAGCTGTAGCCGCGCGACAGAATAATATGGATAACGCCGAGCGCCTGCCTCCGGAGGGCATAGGGGTCGGCCGTACCGGAAGGCGGCATACCCACGGCGAAGAAGCCGACGATGGTGTCCATTTTGTCGGCGATGCCGACGATCGCGCCTTCATCCGTGAGAGGCAGATCGCCTCCGGCGACAATCGGCAGGTAATGCTCATAAACGGCATCGGCGATTTCCGGCTTTTCCCCGGCCAGAAGCGCGTATTCCCGGCCCATGATGCCCTGTAGTTCGGAAAATTCGCCCACCATGAGCGATTCCAGATCGGCCTTGGCCAGAAGCGCGGCGCGATCCACGTTTTTCTTGACCGCGGGTTTCACCCCGGCGGCGATTTTGACCGCCAGCTTGCGGAAGCGCATAACCTTTTTATGGGAGGTCCCCAGCAAGGTGTGGAAGACGACTTTTTTCAGGGATTCGACGCGACTTTCCAGGGGGATTTTTTTATCCTCTTCAAAGAAAAACGAGGCATCGGCCAGACGGGCCTGCAGCACGCGCTCATTGCCCCGGGCGACCACTTCCATGTCCCGGGCGCGCGTGTTGCTGACGGCGATGAAATAGGGCATCAGCTTTCCGGCGTCGTCCACGACGGGGAAATACTTCTGGTGCGAAATCATGGTGGTGGTCAGCGCTTCCTTGGGGATTTGCAGATAATGGGGGTCAAAGCTGCCGCGAACGATCACCGGGTATTCCACGATAAACGTGATGGTGTCCAGCAGGTCTTCCGTAGAGAAAAGCTTTCCCCCGACTTCCGCAGCCGATTTTTGCGCTTCTTCAAGAATGATTTTTTTCCGCGAGGCGGGATCGGGGATGACAAAATGCTCCCGGGCTTTGGCGAGGTAATCTTCAAACCCTTCGACGGCAAAGTCCTCCGGGCTCATAAAGCGATGGCCGCGCGAGCGGTTGCCGCTTTCAATGTCTTCTACCGTGAAAGGCACGACCTTGCCGCCGTAAAGAGCCAGCAGCCAGTGGATCGGCCGGGCAAAGCGCAGATCATAGGCGGCCCAGCGCATGGATTTGCGAAACGGGATGGACAGCAGAAAGTTTTTGAGGAGGTCCGGCAGCAGGTCGGCGGACGGTTGTCCGGCAATCGTCTTGCGCGCGCACAGATATTCGCCCTTGTCGGTCGTGACCGTTTCGAGCTGCGAGACTTCCAGTCCCTGTCCCCGGGCAAACCCCAGCGCGGCTTTGGTCGGCAGGCCGTTTTCGTCAAAGGCCGCTTTTTTGGCCGGTCCCATTTTTTCGATGACCTGATCATCCTGCCGCGGCGCTAGATCCGCGATGTGCAGCACCAGCCGGCGGGGGGTGGCCAGACAGCGGATGCCCTCAAAGGCAATTCGATTTTCCGTAAGCGCTTTGCGGATCAGCTCTTCCATATCCGCCACCGCTTTGGATAAAAACCCGGCGGGAATTTCTTCGGCGCCGATTTCAAAAAGAAGTTCGTTGTTCATCGTTTCTCCAGAGGTCCTATGGATTCTGTAACAGAGGGTAGCCCAGCTCTTCGCGCTGTTTCATGTAAAGTTCCGCGCTGATCCTGGCCAGATTGCGCACCCGGCCGATGTAGCTGGTGCGTTCGGCGACGCTGATCGCGCCGCGCGCGTTGAGCAAGTTGAACGTGTGCGAGCATTTCAGACAGTAGTCATAGGCGGGCAGCGACAGGTTTTTTTCGGCGATGCGCAGCGCCTCCTCTTCATACACGTCGAAGAGTTTGCGCAGCATCGGGATGTCGGCCACTTCAAAATTATAAGTAGAAAATTCGACCTCCCCCTTATGATGCACGTCGCCGTACTTGATTTTATCCGTCCATTGCAGGTCATAGACGTTGTTGACGCCCTGGATATACATGGCGATGCGCTCCGTTCCGTAGGTCAGCTCGGCGCAAACCGGCTTGCAGTCGAACCCGCCTACCTGCTGGAAATACGTGAACTGGGAAATTTCCATACCGTCAAGCCACACCTCCCAGCCCAGACCCCAGGCGCCCAGCGTCGGGGATTCCCAGTCGTCTTCCACAAAACGGATGTCGTGTTCCAGCGGATCGATGCCGAAGCTTTTGAGAGAATCGAGGTAGATCTCCTGGATATTGACCGGAGACGGTTTCATGATTACCTGGTACTGATAATAGTGCTGCAGGCGGTTGGGATTTTCGCCGTAGCGGCCGTCGGTCGGCCGCCTGGACGGCTGCACGTAGGCCACGTTCCAGGGTTCCGGGCCCAGCGCCCGCAGACAGGTGGCGGGATGAAACGTTCCCGCGCCGACCTCCATATCATAAGGCTGCTGGATAACGCAGCCCTGAGAATGCCAGTATTTTTCCAGCGCGAAGATCAATTCCTGAAAAGTCACAATTTCCTCCTTGGGAATGCCGGCAGGAACCCTGACCGGTCGCGCGGGTTCGGGGCTTTACATCTGCCAGCGGTTTCCTAGCACGAAAGGCAAGAGGGGTCAAGATAGTGGGTGGTGGACAGGAAGGCAATGGGTCGGGAGTCAGGAGACAGGAGACAGGAGACAGAAGCGGGGTCAATATAGCGCGGACCTTCAGATCCGCTGTTAGCAGGCATAAATGTCCGCACTGCATTTACATTGATTCCAATCCGCTGCAATGCGAGTGTTCAGCCCCGCTTCGCTTTCCACCTTTCACTCATCGCTTTGCCCTGTTCTTGTCATGGGCAGGTATTTTTCTGTTGACAGACGGGGTAGTCTTTTCTATGAACAAATGCATTGATTACGGTCGTTTGTCAAAAACATTTCTTGAATCCGGTGGAGAGAAAGATGATCAATTTTACTTTTCAGAATCCGACCAAAGTCCTTTTCGGCAAAAACACGATCCGTCAATTGGCGGGTGAAGTTCCGCGGGATGCCAGGGTGATGGTTGTCTTCGGCGCTCAAAGCGCCCGGAAGTATGGCGTCCTGGACGAGGTTCTCGGAGCTTTAGCCGGTTTCGACATCACTCAATTTGGCGGTATCGAACCGAATCCCGAATACGACACGCTGACGAGCGGGATCGCGCTGGCCCGGGAGACGAAAATTGATTTTCTGCTGGCCATCGGAGGCGGCTCCGTGATCGACGGCGCCAAGTTCATGGCTGCCGCCATCCCTTTTGGCGGCGAGCCGTATCTTCTGCTGGAAAACAAGGGCGACGCCATCCGCCGGGCTCTGCCCCTGGGTGCGGTCCTGACGCTGCCGGCCAGCGGCTCGGAGATGAACAACCGCGCCATTATTTCGCGCCGGGCCGTCAGCTGGAAACGCGCCATCATGAACGACTTTCTGTTTCCCCGTTTTGCCGTCCTGGACCCGACGAAAACTTTCACGCTGCCCGCGGCCGAAACCGGCAACGGCGTGGTGGATACATTTGTTCACGTCCTGGAACAGTACCTGACGTATCCCGTGGACGGCAAGGTTCAGGACCGGCTTGCCGAAGGCCTGTTGCTCGCGCTGATCGAGGAAGGGCCAAAAGCGCTCCGGGAACCGGAGAATTATGACGTGCGCGCCAACCTCATGTGGGCCTCGACGCTGGGGCTCAACGGTTTGATCGGCGCCGGGGTTCCCCAGGACTGGGCGGCGCACCGGGCAGGCTACGAACTGACGGTTTTATACGGGCTGGCCCACGCGCAGACGCTGGCCGTGCTTGTGCCGGCCATGCTGAAAGTCCGGTCCGCGGGCAAAAAACAAAAACTGCTTCAGTACGCCCGGCGCGTCTGGGGAATTTCATCCGGCGCGGAGGCGTCGCGCATTGACGCCGCAATTGACCGGACGAAGATGTTTTTCGAGGCGATGGGCCTCCCCACGCGCCTCGCGGGCTATGGCGTGCAAAAAGTCGATGCCGACAAAGTAGCTGAACTCCTCGCGGAACACGGCCTGACCGCGATGGGCGAAAGCGGCGATGTGACTCCGGACACCATTCGGGAGATCCTGGCGCTGTGCTGATTTTTGACCGGACCGGTCTGCTGCTCCGTGTTCGGCAGAAAAATGGATTGACGCCGGTCAACGGGACTGGAACGGCAGAGAAAAGCCGCTTGGAGAAGGGGCGAATTATTTTTTGGAAGTGGTTGACATCCGCTTCGACTTGTAATATGAAAATCGTTCAATTTTTCCGGGCGTCAGCCCCGTTTGCGCCGGGGAAAATGTGAAAGTAAAACCTGTTCCCCAGTAGCTCAGTCGGTAGAGCGGCTGGCTGTTAACCAGCATGTCCGTGGTTCGAGTCCGCGCTGGGGAGCCATTTCATAGAAGGCGCGCCAAACTTTGGCGCGCCTTATTTATTATGATGTTCTACGTCTATATCCTTCAATCTGAAACAAGCGGTCGATACTACATAGGACAGACAGATAGTCTTGATCGGCGTCTTGCAGAACATAATGATCCAACATCTACAAGTTCATCAATTCTTCAACCTCTCAAAAAATCCCCCTAAGTCCCCCTTTAGGAAAGGGGGACCTTCCAGATCATCCCCCTCTTTTCCAAAGAACCACCGATCCAGTCCCCCTCTTTTCTAAAGAGGGGTTAGGGGAGATTTTGCTGAAATTAATTCTTGACGTCCTAATAAAAAGTCAATTTCGGCACCTTTTAGATAGGGGTAGGAACGACGCATTGATTTGCGTCGCCCCTCCCTCCGAACCGGACTGGCGGATTTCCCGCATCCGGCTCTCCAGTTGGTGGTTTTACCTCTTTGAGGACTGGAGCAACAGAGCATGGGCCTCCTCAAGACTAT
>JAAZHX010000191.1 GCA_012510495.1 Smithella sp. | reverse complement strand
CCTCAACGATGAGGAAGCAGTCTTTCGGGAAAGTTGATCCGTTTTGGTGGCGGACGGTTAATAGACCCGTCTCACGCTGTATACCTGCCGGTATATGCGAAAAACCCATTATTTGGCTTTTTCTGCTGGTGTGGCGAATTGTCATATATCCCGAAGGATTCAATTCGGCATCTTCAAGGTATCGTTGCACGAAAGTAGATTTTCCGCTCCCGATCACACCCGTCACGAGCAAATGACCCTTGCGCGAACCGTCCTCGTGGAACAGCGCCGACTGCGCGAACATCATGATACCGCGTTCGTTGGCAGGATACATGAATGTCTTTTCTTTTATGGCTGTCATAAGAATCCTTTCGGTTTCCTTTTCCACACCTTACAGACTTAGGCGTCCCGGTCGTTTCGGTTCAATCTTTCCCGAGCGTACGGCAATCAACTGCGCGGCGATGCTGATGGCAATTTCTTCCGGCGTCTCGCCACCGATATCGAGCCCGATGGGGGATATGGCACGGTTTACCGCTTCCTCGGAATGTCCGCGCTCCATGAGAATGGCGTCGACGGTTCGAACCTTATGCATGCTGCCGATCACGCCGATGTACCGTGCCGGCGTTTTCAACACTTGATCCTCCACATCGAGATCGTTCTTATGTCCACGCGTCATGATGCAGACGAAATCATCCGGTCCGATCGATACGCTCTTATCAATATGGTCGAGGTCACACATACGCACGTCGTACGCGCCGGGGAATAGGGCAGGATCAGTGAACTCCTCGCGGTCATCAAGGACGACGACGGCAAAATGCGTATGCGAGAGCACCGGAACAAGCGCTTGCGCGACGTGACCGCCTCCGAAGATATAAACAACGCCGGGGACTACAAGCTCCTCGACGTAAAATGTGTGATCGCATAAACTGACGGCATGCCCGCGTTGACACAGCATACGAGGATCGTCGAGCAGTGCGATCGTGCAGGGGTGATCTTCCGGGAAGCCCTTAAACGACCATCCCTCAACGGAAAAATCGGGGTTGGCGGGGTTCGTCCCCGCCGGCGCCGTAAAGAGTGCGAGTCCCAACTGATTCTCCTCGCTGATGTCGGTAACTAACCAGCTCGGACGGCGTTCTCGAATCGCGTCGCGCGCCTCCTTCACAATCTCAAGCAGTGCATCGTCATTACCGTACAAATGGAGATAATGCACCGTCGCACTGCCGCCGCAAATCATCCCGATGTCTTCAATCTGGTTTTTCGTCAGAATAAACTGGTGAATATTCGAACGTTTCTCTTCGATCGCCTCTTGTGCAATGATGATTGATTGGTATTCGACAGCTCCACCGCCTACCGTTCCTGCCAAGCGGCCCGCCTTTCCGACCAACATGCGGGCGCCCGCACCACGCGGTGTCGCACCCGAGCTTGCCGTCACGGTCGCGAGGACAGTATCCTCACCGCTTTCAAGCGCTTCTTGAAGTGCTTTAAGAATCTGATCCATAAAAACTCCTTTTCACACAATTAATTGATTAGAAACGCAGAAAGCACGAGCCGACACTTTTACATCAAAAAAGTACGACGCAAACACTCTGTGTTTCACATTGTAACCGACTTATTTTCAAAAAACAATCGCTTTGGCGTATTTATTCACAAATGTGTATTGTCTAAATATTCTTCAGTCATAGGGATTGCCCCTCGCTGTAGAGCATGGCGGCTCCGATCACGCCGGCGTCATTGCCAAGACGACTAAGCTCAATCGGCGGAGGCGGCAGCACGTCGCCGCTGACCGTTGTCAAGGCGACTCGCGCACGTAACGGTTCCAACAGAACGTCTCCCGCATGACTAATCCCGCCGCCGAGCAAAATCATATGCGGCCTATAGAGAACGACGAGATTTCGGATACCGAGCGCGAGATAGTGAACGAATCGCTCAACGATCTCGATCGCGACTTTGTCGCCTGCGGTTGCCGCTTCAAAGATGAGACGCGTATTGAAAGACGACTCCCCCAACGAAACGCAATGGCGTAAAATTGTCTCTTCATTGCGGAGCAACGCTTCCTCAGTCATGCGTTTCAGTCCGCGGATCGATACGTACGTTTCGAGACAATCCCACTGTCCGCAATTACACGCAATATGACCTCCCGCCTCTACCGCCATGTGTCCGGGCTCAATCCCGAACCCTGTTCCTCCGCGAAAGATTTTTTTGTCATAGACGAAACCGCCTCCGACACCGGTGCCAAGAGTCAGCATGAGCACGCTTTGATAATTATGTACGGCTCCGGCATGGTATTCACCGAAAACTGCGCAATCGGCATCGTTTGCGATAAAAACGGGAATGTCGGGAAATCTTATCTTCATGAGCGCAGGGAAATCGACATTTTTGAGAAATAAGTTCGTCGCGTGC
Organism: Smithella sp.; assembly: GCA_012510495.1. Classification (GTDB taxonomy): domain Bacteria; phylum Desulfobacterota; class Syntrophia; order Syntrophales; family Smithellaceae; genus UBA8904. The sequence continues at coordinate 731 of JAAZHX010000191.1, read as the reverse complement.
AGCAACATACCCGTCTCCAAGTCGACAACTCCCGGAATACCGATCCCGATGGAACGAATGGTTGAAACGGAAAGACCTTGGCGCATTAACAATGTGTCGATGCACTGCGCCATTGTATCGACGAGGAACTCGGCCGGCCGCGGCGCCCTTGTTTTCGCGCGTTCGCGATCGATAATCTTGTAGGTATCATCGATGATTCCCACTACGATGTTAGTCCCTCCGAGATCAATCCCAATTGAGTACGCCATAACGATACCGCTTTCTGTAACAGTCATAGATAATTATACAAGAGTTAATCGATAGCAGCGAAAAGAACTCGCCTAGTCGCGCACGGGCATGCTTGGCGGAACTCGAAAGAAACAATAAAAGTTACGCTGTCTGTTTTCCGCAACGAATGGATAGACTCGGCGAAAGGCAGAAGGAGGTTGGAGAAGGCTTTTCGCTCGGGTACAATGAGGTTGTTAGAGATCCACGCCATTTTTGAGGGGAAGGTTCATCATGAAAAACGCTGAAATTGAGAAATACATGACGGTCAGGCTCGATGGTACGTTGCCTCCTTCGCCGTCATTTGTCGAGGGCATCCGCCGCGCGCCGCGTCGCGAGGCGAACTTGTCAGAAGGCGAGCGCGCGACGGCATTAAAAAACGCATTGCGCTACATTCCCGAAGAGTATCATAAACAACTTGCGCCGGAGTTTCTGCGCGAACTCGATGAGCACGGGAAGATTTACGG
>JAAZHX010000041.1 GCA_012510495.1 Smithella sp. | reverse complement strand
GGGTAGAGAGGTCTTCGGTATTATGGATATAGAGGAAGAGGTCCCCTTCGAAGAGACCGTCGCGGGTGTCGAATTTTACCGACCGCATGTTGATGCTGTGAAGTTTGGAGATGATGGTGGTGATATCGTTGACCAGGCCCATCCGGTCAAATCCCGAAAGGTTGAGGCGGCAGAGGTAGGAGAGTTTTTTGAATTTGGTCCATTCTGCGGCGATGATCATATGGGCCTGGCTGGCGGCCAGTTTTTCCACCTTGGGGCAGCTCTTCTTATGAATGATCACATGGTCACCCGAGCTGATGTACCCGATCACGTCGTCACCGGGGATGGGATTGCAGCATTTGGCCAGGCTGTAAGCAATTTTGTCGGGAGTTTCCTTCAGCAGGAAGGGTTTCTGCTTGTCGATTTTCGCTGCTGCTTCCCCTTCGGGTTCTTCCTCGAGGATGGTCTCGGAACCCTTTCCTTTACCCCGGAAGGTGATGTTCCAGTATTTAACGAATTTATTTTTGGACTTCTGGGAGAGTACTTTGCCGATGTCGTCGAGCTTTACAATGCCCATTCCGACTTCGGAGTAAAGTTGTTCCTTATTGTTCATGTTGTAATGGTCGACGATTTTTTTGATCGTATTGGCGACCAGTGGGGCGTTGTGGTTGCGGATGGCTTCTTCGACCATTTCGCGTCCTCTTTCGAGGTGGCTGTGGTTTTCATCACGGAGGGCATCCTTGATTTTGCTGCGGGCTTTGGCCGTGGTGGCATAGGAAAGCCACAGCTGCTGGGGGACCTGGTTCTCAGAGGTGAGGATTTCCACCTGGTCGCCGTTCTGGAGGACATGCCCCGGGTGGACCAGTTTCTGGTTGATCTTGGCCCCTATGCACTTGTTCCCGAGGTTGGTATGGATCTCATAGGCCACGTCGATGACCGTGGAATTCTTGGGGAGTTGGATGGTTTTTCCCTTGGGGGTGAAGACCACGATTTCCGAGGCAAAGAGGTCGAGTTTGAATTCGTCGAGGAACTCGAAGGCGTCATATTCCGAATTGGCCAGGTGGTCGCGGATGCGTTCTATCCAACGGTCGAGTTCATTCTCGGTGGTTGCTGAATCCTTGTACCTGTAATGGGCGGCAAAGCCGTATTCGGCAATCTGGTCCATTCTTTCGGTGCGGATCTGCACTTCTACCCATTTGCCCTGGGGGCCCATGACGGTCACGTGGAGAGATTCGTATCCGTTGGCGCGTGGCATGGTGATCCAGTCGCGGATCCGGTCAGGCTTGGGGGGGTATATGTCTGTCACCAGCGAAAGCACCTCAAAGCACTGTCTTTTTTCTGAAATGTTGGGTTTGGCTTTCAGAATGATGCGGATGGCCAGCAGGTCGTATACCTCATCGAAGGTGACACCTTTGGTATGCATTTTTGTCCAGATGGAGAACATCGATTTCAGCCGGTGGGTAACGGTGCATTCTATACCCTCTTCGGCGAGCCGAAGCTGGATGGGGGCAATGAATTCGTTGACCAGGTAATTCCGTTTTTCTTCCTGGTCGTGAAGCTGGTACAGGAGG
>JAAZHX010000329.1 GCA_012510495.1 Smithella sp. | reverse complement strand
TCCCTACTCCCTATTCCCTACTCCCTATTTCCTGCTGCCTGCCACCACTTTGTTCACCCGCTCACTCCCCCAGATCATCAGCGCCAACAAAATCAGCAAAGCCCACGGAAAAATCTGCAAACTCCACCGTCCGGCGATCAACCCCACCAAACCCGGCATTGTCGTTTGCCCCACATACGCCACTGCCATCTGAATTCCCATCAGCCGTGAAGAATTTTCTTTCCCAAAGCGTGCCGGCGTCTCGTGCAGCATCGACGGAAAAATCGGTGCGCAGCCCATGCCCACCAACACCAGCCCCACCAGGCTAAAAAGATCCCCTGCCGGTATAAACAACAGCAAAATCCCCAGCAAAATAGAGGTTTGCCCCGCCCTGATCAGCGTCTTGCTCGAGAATCGCATCGTCAGAAAACCGTTGATCATCCGCCCCAGCATGATCCCAAAATAATACGATGACGCCCACGCTGTCGCCGTCTCTGCCCGCACCCCCCTTATCTGCACCAGGTAGCTGGCGAACCACAGCCCCGCCGCCAGCTCGAGCCCGCAATAAGCAAAAAACGCAGCCAGGTTCGGCACCATACCCGAAATTTTCCAGATGCTGCCGTTCTTTTGCTGCTGGGCGTGTTCTTCAACAACCGCGTGATCGCTCTTTCGCCAAAGTGGCAGCGAGGCGATCAATATCACCACCAGCCCAAATTGCACCGTTGACACCAACCGATACCCATTTTGCCAGCGCCCGCTCAGGCTGATCATCCATGCCATCAGCAGTGGTCCCGCCGTTGCCCCCACGCCCCAAAACGCGTGAAGCCAGCTCATATGTTTTGCGCCATAATTGCGTGCTACAAAATCGTTCAGCCCCGCATCCACCGCCCCCGCCCCCAGCCCCAACGGCACCGCCATCAGGCACAGCCACAGGTAACTGGTCGTAAACGAATATCCCAAAAGCGCCAGCGCCGTCGTCAGCACGCTCAGCGTGGTCAGCTTGCCTGTCCCCAATTTTTTTTCCAGCGTACCGCTCAGCACGCTCGAGACGATCGTGCCGCCCGTGACAATCATCGAAACCAGCCCCGCCCCCTCCAGCGGCAGCCCCATCTCGATCTGCATCACGGGCCACGCCGCCCCCAACATCGAGTCTAGCAGCCCCAGGCTGATGAACGCAAGATAAATGACTGATAACAGAAGTGTCGCCATGGATTAACCCTGTTCTTTTATAATCGAAATTGTGACTGCCTGTCTATGGGGCAGCAATGCGGCGCAATTGTGCTTTTGATCGTGCCGGTCTGATTGCCAGGTCCCCCACTGCCGAAAACAGGCGTGCCCAAACCAAGCCCCCGCTCTGACCACGCGGGCGCTATTCCTGCGCCCTCCATTTCGGCGAGCCTCCCCGAAGCGGGGGTGAGCGGTCCAGTTAACCTATCCAACCCTGGTTTCCACAACAAAGACGGTGCGCACACACCCGCGAAACGCAGCCGTGCCACCACCGCCCGTACCTTAAACAATGCTTCATTCCAGGCAGCTCAAATCAAATCCTGCCGACCCTGCTCCTTCAGCAGCTTCACCAACTCGCGCACCTGCCCTGCCTGGTTCAAATCGCATACCATCAGCGCGTCTGGCGTGTCGACGATGATCAAATCTTTCAACCCGATCCCCGTCACCAGCCGCGTGCCGCCCATCACCAGCGTATTTTCCGAATCCATCAGCAGCGCCTCGCCCTTCACGCTGTTGCCCTTTTCGTCCATTGCCAGCAGCTCTTTCAGGCTCAGCCACGTGCCCACATCCATCCAATCCATAACCGCCGGAATCACCACCACCCGTTCGGCGTGTTCCATCACGCCATAATCGATCGTCTGTTTGTCGATTTTCGACCAGATCGCCGGTATTTCCTGCTCATATTCCGGCTTGCCGATCATGCTGGCTATGCGCATAAGGCTCTTGTGCAGCTCTGGCATATGCCGATAAATTTCTGCCATGATCACCGAAACTTTCCAGATGAACATCCCGCTGTTCCAGCTGTAATTCCCCAGCGAGAGCATCTTTTGGGCGTTGGTCTGGTTCGGTTTTTCCACAAAACGCGCCGCGTGATACGCCTTATATCCGTTCGCCTCGCCCACCAGCCCATTTTGCTCGATATAACCATAATCGGTCGAGGGCCAGGTTGGCGTAATCCCCAGCGTGATAATGTAACCCTGCTGTGCCAGCTCCAGCGCTGCTTCCACCGCGCCTCTGAAGACCTGCGGCTTGCCGATGTGATGGTCTGCCGTCAGCACCGCCATCGTCGCCTCCGGGTCGCGCTGTGCCAGGTGGATTGCCGCCAACCCGATCGCGCTCGCGGTGCCCCTGCCTTCAGGCTCGATGATGTAGTTGTGCTCTGGAATCTCGGGCACCTGTGCTGCCAGGTCGCCGATGTGTTCGCGGCTGGCAACCACCAGGATTTGCTCGGGGGAAAAGAGTGGATAAAGCCGTTCGACGGCGATTTGGAACATGCTTTGGTCGCTATAAAGCGAGAGAGACGGTTTTGAGTGCTTTTCTCTGCTAAGCGGCCACAGGCGCGTCCCCGCCCCCCCAGCCATAATCAGCGCATAGTTCATACCTTCCTCCGGAATTGATTTGTTAACCGCAATTATACCCTCGTCAGTAGTTTACCACCCCCTCTTAAGAGGGGGACGGCGAAGCCGGGGGGTGACTGCCTGTTCCGATTATGTGATCCTGTAGGGAACAGGCCTGCCTGTTCCAATTATGTGATCCTGTAGGGAACTTGCCTGCCTGTTCCGATTATGTGATCCTTTAGGGAACTGGCCTGCCTGT
>JAAZHX010000125.1 GCA_012510495.1 Smithella sp. | reverse complement strand
GGCTTTAATTACTCGTTACGAGTTCATCAACCTTGAACTTAGAACATTTTTTTCTTCTGTCTCCTGACTTCTGTCTTCTGTCTTCTGTCTTCTGACTTCTGACTCCTGCTCCCTCGCGTGACCTTCAGGTTATTGGGTGCCCAGGGCTTTCGCCGGGGTGACGACAGGGTTACTTGTTGCAAGTTCATCACATTTAGCTTTGCACACGATGAAAGAGCTTGAAACGCATACCGGATTTTGCTAAACAAGCAGCGCCTCATAAAATTATCATAAGGTAAACGTAATGGCCGCGAAATTAAAAACGATCCCTTTTCCTGCTCTGTCCCTTCTATTGCTGTTGTTTTCCGCGTCGGTTTCAGAAGGTTACTTTCCTGTCTCTGAAAAGATCCCCGATTCCATCGTTTCTGTCTCTTCCGGATACGTGGTGGCCGTCGATAAAAAAACGCAAAAGCTTTACGTTTTTAAAAAAAGCGACGGTTTTACACGAGTTTTCGAAGCCGCCTGCTCAACAGGAAAGAACCAGGGCGCCAAGCAGATCGCCGGAGACGCCAAGACTCCGACAGGAATTTTCTTCGTGACGAAAATCCTCAACAATCCCGGCCCCCCCGAAACCTACGGAACTCTCGCCTTCCCGCTGGATTATCCGACCATTACGGACAGGAAAGCGGGCAAGAACGGAACCAACATCTGGATCCACGGCACGACCAAACCGATCATGCCTTTTCAAACGAACGGGTGCGTTGTCCTGAATGATGAAGATGTTCAAGCGCTGGCCAAATTTATTCAACTGAATAAAACACCGGTCGTGATCGTTGAGTCCATCCGCTGGATTTCACGAAATCAAACGATTCCGGTCAAAAAAGAACTGGAAAAAGTCCTTGCCGACTGGACAAAAGGATACTTGGATGGAGATATCAAAGCGATGGACAAGCTTTATTTGAAAAACTTCCAGATCGCGGGTAAAAAACGCGACCAGCTCGCGAGCAGCCTGTCCAATATTCAAAACATCAAACAACATTTTGTTTTGACGCCGAGAGATATTTCCATGTTACGGCACGATCAGGATGCGGTAATTGTCTTCGATCGGATCACGGGCGTCAACAAAGACGGTTCTTTCAGCGGGTCTTTTCAAAAGCTTTCGCTGCAAAACGTCAACCGGAAGTGGCTGATCCTGGACGACGAAACGGTCATCACGGTGCCGGTTGTCCGGAAAGCCGCGAGCCCTGTAATTTCGGCCTCTGACACGAAATCCGCAACCGGGGCAGCAGTTCAACAGCTGGTCGCCGGCTGGCGGAAAAGCTGGGAATCCGGAAACATGTCCGCCTATCGCTCCTGCTACGCTCCGGATTTTTACACACGGGAAATGAACCTCGATCAATGGATCAGCTACAAGACATCCGTGCGCAACCGCAGCAAAAATATCCGGATCCGCATCGCCGATGTGCGCGTCAGCGCCGCCGCCAATCAGGCGACCGCTGTCTTTCAGCAGCACTACAGCTCCAACCTGCTGAAAAGCTCCGGCGTCAAGAAGCTGGAAATGAGGAATATCAACGGGGCCTGGAAAATCACCCGGGAAAGCATGCAGTAAACCCCCGCGTCATGTCATTCCAACCGTAGGGATCGGTCCCCGACCGATCCGCTCATTCCGGAGAAGGGCGAAACGGCATGAAAATGAATTGCGGCAGAGTCTCTTCGCGGGAACGATGAAAAACAGATTGTATAAAGGTCTCGGAGAAAATGAAAATAGCCGCGGGCTCAAACCCGCAGCTATCGGCTTCAATGGAGGCGGCAATGAGATTCGAACTCATGAATAACGGTTTTGCAGACCGCTGCCTTAGCCACTTGGCTATGCCGCCAAATAAATGGAGCGGGCGAACGGATTTGAACCGTCGACGTCTACCTTGGCAAGGTAGCACTCTACCACTGAGTTACGCCCGCTCACTTAAGAACGCCGGTGACTATAACAAATCGCTTCGTCTTGTCAATAGAAAAATGGCGCCGCGGCCTCCTCAAACGCCGCCCCGCTTTCTGACGGGCCGTGACGCCGAAATCCCAAACCCGTTGATATCAAAGGTTCTCCGGATTCCGGTAGGTTCCACGATAGAACTTGAACAGATAATCCAGCCCCGAATAAACCGTCAGCAGTAAAGCCGCGTAAAGGATGGCCGTGCCCACCAGGTGCGCGTCCAGCCCCAAAAAGGGGTAGTGGATCATCAGCGCGGTTACGGCAATGACCTGCGCGACGGTTTTTTGCTTTCCCAGATTGCTGGCCTGGATGTAAATCCCCTCCGAAGACGAGATGCTGCGGATGCCGTCCACAATCAGATCCCGGATGATGATGATCACGACAATCCAGGCGTCAATCCGCCCGATCGGAATCATGAGAATCATGGCTGTGTTGACGATGATCTTGTCGGCCAGCGGATCCAGAAATTTGCCCATCGTGGTGATCAGATCGTATTTGCGGGCGATATACCCGTCCAGAAAATCCGTCAGGGCGGCCAGAACAAACAGGACGGCCAGGACCAGGGACCAGAAGGGGCCGGGGGACGCCAAAAGAAAAAACAAAAACGGCACAACGCTGATACGGGCCAGCGTAATGCTGTTGGGAAGGTTCCTGATTTCTCGTCTCTTGTTCATACTCCCTTTCGCCTGTTTTATCCGTTAGGACCTGATTCCCCGAAACCGGCTGGCCGGCGGTCGCATTTCCCGCGGCAAGCCGACTATTTCTTCGGCACTTTTTTCCAGTCTTCCAGAAACAGCGCGATGCCCTTATCCGTCAGGGGGTGCCGTGCAAGCTGTGCGATGACTTTAAAAGGAATTGTGGCAATGTCCGCGCCCATCAGTGCGGTATCCAGCACATGTTTCGGATGACGGATGCTGGCGACGATGACCTCGGTGTCATACTCATAGTTGTCGTAGATATCCAGAATCTGCTGAACCAGTTCCATGCCGTCATGCGCGATATCGTCCAGACGTCCGACAAACGGGCTGACATAGGCCGCGCCGGCTTTGGCCGCCATCAGGGCCTGAAGCGGTGAGAAAACCAGGGTCTGATTGACGTCGATGCCGTCCGCGGCAAACATTTTGGTCGCTTTGAGGCCTTCGGTCGTCATCGGAACCTTGATGACCACCTGATCGCCCAGCCGCGCCAGTTTTTTGCCTTCGGCGTACATCCCTTTCGCTTCCAGACTCACCACCTCCAGGCTGACCGGCCCTTCAACGATTTCCAGAATTTCCTTCACCACGGCCTCAAACCCTCTTTTTTCTTTAGCAACCAGAGACGGATTGGTTGTCACGCCGTCCACCATTCCCAGCGACAGCCCTTCACGAATTTCCGCGATGTTCGCCGTATCGATAAAAAATTTCATAATCCCCCCTGAATCAATGCGTTATTTTTTTTCTGTCAGGTACTTCTCAAAGCATTCCCTGCTGCAAAAGCAGTGCGTCTTGCCGTCGATTTCTTTCACATACGCCTGGCTTTTGGGAACGTAGGTTTTGCAAAACGGATCCTGCACCAGGTCCTCTCCTTTCGGCGTTTCGTTCACGCGATAGGCCCTGACTTCCGGCGATTTCATCCCCCGGAACATGGTTACGATCCTGTAGCTCACGTATATCAATACCAGGATAGCCAGCACTTTGATAATATTCATGTCAACCTTCTTTTCCGTCAAATACGTTCAACGATTTTGTCGTTGTCCAGCCGGTCTTTCAGTCCCCGCATCGAAACGCCGAACACCGGGTGAATCAGATAAGAAGCAATCTCGCACAGAGGTTCCAGCACGAAAAGCCTCCGATGCATTTCCGGATGCGGCACCGTCAGTTCCTCGTCCCGCACAATCTCCTGGCCGTAGAGCAAAATATCCAGATCGATGATTCTGGGACCTCCCTTAACCGTCCGGACCCGCCCCAGGGAATTTTCAATGCGCCGGAGTTCCTTCAAAAGTTTCCAAGGCGGAAGGACGGTTCGGATTTCCGCCGCCGCGTTGACAAACCAGCCCTGTTTTTCCAGCTCCTCCCGCTGCTCCCGGACGGCCGATTCCGGAATCACCGGCTCCGTCCTGTAAAAAGACGAGACCCTTTCCAGCGCAATCCCCGAAACGGCGGAAAGTTCTTCAAGGGCCTGCCGGCACTGCTCCAATGGGTCCTGAAGATTGGCGCCAATGCCGATGTAGGCCAGGATTCCCTCCAGCATAACGCCCGCCTAGCGGGAGCCCCGCAGCCCCAGAACATCCTGCATGTCATACATGCCGTTTTTCTGTTTGACGATCCATTGCGCCGCGCGAATGGCGCCTTTGGCGAAATTGTCCCGACTCTGCGCGCGGTGGACGATTTCCAGCCTCTCCCCGATTCCCCCGAAGATTACCGTGTGCTCGCCCACAATGTCTCCGGCCCGGATTGTCTGAATGCCGATCTCTCTTTTGGTCCTCTCGCCGATCATGCCGCAGCGCTCATACACCGCTTCCTTTTCCAGATCGCGTCCCAGCCTCGCGGCGATCACCCGGGCCATCTGCATGGCGGTTCCGCTGGGCGCGTCTTTTTTCAAATGATGATGCGCTTCGACAATTTCGACATCGTAATCTTCATAAAGAATGCCGGCGCAGTATTCCAGCACCTTCAGCATGACATTGACGCCCACGCTCATGTTGGGCGACAGAACGCACCTTGTTTTTTCGGCAAGCCTCCGAACGGTTTTCATTTCTTCGGCGGTGAACCCCGTGGAGCCGATCACGATGGCGCGGTTTTTTTCGCTGGCGGTCTTCAGATAGCTCAGCGAGGCTTCATGGTCCGTAAAGTCGATCACTACGTCGGCCTGATCGATGCAGTCGGCCAGACTGTCGCTGACCAGCGCGCCGGTTCGCCCCGCTCCCAGAGAATGCCCCAAATCTCTTCCGATAATCGGATGGCCTTTCACCTCGATGGCCCCGACCACGCAAAGTTCCTCCATAGCTGAAATCATGCTGATGATCCGGCTCCCCATTTTCCCGCCGGCGCCTGTGACAATCACCTTTACCATACTGCCTGCTCCTTTTTGCATCCGTATGAACTGGAAAAGCCCCCGTCTTCCCGGTTTGCTGCGTCCAATACTTCTTTACACAGCGTTTTTACGTTTAATGTCTTTGGTTGACGCAAATCCCCAAGGACAAGGGGTTGCAACCTTTTGTCCCGCTGCAGCGCGTCCTGATGCTCTGCAGAGGAATTTGGGACGCCTGTCTCAGGAAATCAAGCCGTAATCGGCCAGCGCCTTTCTGAGCTTCTCCAAATTTGCCGGCGCCATCGGGCAGAGCGGCAGCCGGTATTCAGCGGTAATCCTGCCCATCAAGGCCAGAGCGGCTTTGACGGGAATCGGGTTCACCTCAATGAACAGAACATCAAACAAAGGACTCATTTTTTTGTGCAGCGCCCGCGCCCCGGCAAAATCTCCGGCTTCAGCGGCATCGACCATCGCGGACATATCGGCGGGAACGACATTGGAGGCGACGGAAATGACGCCCTTCCCGCCGATCGCCATCAGGGGAAGCGTAAATCCGTCGTCGCCGGACAATACGTCGAATTCCGGGCCGCACAAATCCAGCACGTCATTCATCTGCTTGAGAGATCCGGACGCTTCCTTGATCCCGACGATGTTGTCGATTTTGGCCAGACGGGCAATCAGTTCCGGCGACATGTTGACGCCGGTCCTCCCGGGAATATTGTATGGGACGATCGGGAAAGGCACGCTCTTCGCGATTAGCGAAAAATGCCGGTAGAGCCCTTCCTGCGTCGGCTTGTTGTAGTAGGGACAGGCGATGAGCGCGCCGTCGGCGCCCGCTTCATACGCATGCCGGGTCAGGCGCAGCGCTTCCGCCGTGCTGTTGGATCCCGTCCCGGCAATAACCGGCGCCCGTTTTTTCACCGCATCGATGGTGATTTCAATCACCCGGTCGTGCTCATCATGGGACAGGGTCGGCGATTCGCCGGTTGTCCCGCAGGGCACCAGACCGTCGATGCCGTTCGCGATCTGGAACTCGATCAGATCCCTCAACGCCGCCTCATCCACCTTTTCGTTTTTAAAAGGCGTCACCAGCGCGGTAATGGCTCCTCTGAACATAAAACAGGCCTCCTCCGGATTTCTTTTTTAAAATTCGATTTCCACGGTTGAGGATTCCCGGCAAACATCGCCCTCATCGCACAACTGCAAACGGTAGCTGTACGTCTCCCCTTGCCCGACCGAGGAATCGACAAACCGATACTCCCGGCTCTTTTCCCCGGCGTTGTCCGCCGGCAGCCGGTCGATGGGCTCGAAAGCGCGCGGACAATCCCGGCATCTGTTGCCCGGCGCGCCCAGCGTGCTTCTCTCGATGAGTATGTAACCGAGATGCCCCGAAGATGCAAGCCGCCAGCTCAGAACGGCCGCGCCTTTTTCATTCGAAACAGCCAGTTCCTGAACCGCGCTGCTTGCGGCAGCGTTGGACGCCGGGGCAACGGGATTGGCTTTCAGGCCGCAGCCCAGAAGCAAAAGAGCGCAAAGCGCAGCCGGTCCGATGCTATTTTTTATCAAGAGCTTTTTCAAATTCCCGAATCCTTTCCCTGACTGCTTTTTGCGCAGTCCCTCCGAAATGGCCGCGGGCGTTGACGGCGTTTTCCAGCCGTACCCTGGAGAGGATCGACGCCTCAAAACCGCCGTAAAAAGACTGATACTCTCCGAGAGTCAGGTCCTCCAGCGTCCTTTTGGTTTTGATGCAGTAGGCGACAATGCCGCCTGCGATTTCATGGGCGCTGCGGAAGGGGACTCCTTTTTCAACCAGATATTCCGCCACATCGGTGGCGGTTGAAAAACCTCCGCCTGCCGCCAAATGCATTCTGGCGGCGTTAAACCGGATGTGCGCCAGCATTTCCAGGAAAATCGCGAGGCAGTCGCGAAGGGTGTCCACTGCGTCAAACAACGGCTCTTTGTCTTCCTGAAGGTCCCGGTTATACGTCATGGGAAGCCCTTTGAGCAGCGTCAGGATCGCCGTCAAATCGCCGTAAACTCTTGCCGTTTTGCCCCGGATCAGCTCCGCGACGTCCGGATTTTTCTTCTGCGGCATGATGCTGCTGCCGGTGGTGTAGGCATCGGAAATCTCGGCGAAGCCGAATTCTTCGGAAGACCACAACACGAGATCCTCGCAGAAACGGCTCAGGTGCGTCATGGCCAGCGACGCCGTAAAAATAAACTCCGCGATATAGTCCCGGTCGGCCACCGTATCCATGCTGTTTCGGCTGACTTCCGGAAAGCCCAGAAGCCGGGCCGTGCGGGTCCGGTCGATCGGCAGCCCCGTTCCGGCCAGGGCCGCCGCCCCCAGCGGCAAAACGTTCAGGCGCTTTTGGCAATCTTCCATCCGCTCTCCATCGCGGGCAAACATCTCGGCAAACGCCAGCAGATAGTGGGACAGCAGAACCGGCTGCGCCTTCTGCATGTGCGTGTAGCCGGGCATGACGGTGGAGATTTCCTTTTTGGCCATGCCGACCAGTTGCTTTTGGAGCGCGGTGACGAGGCGGATCAAACCGTCCACCTCGTCGCGCAGATACAGCCTGACATCCAGCGCGATCTGATCGTTGCGGCTGCGCGCGGTGTGCAGTTTTGCGCCCGCGTCTCCCACGCGCCGGATCAGCTCTTTTTCAACGGCCATGTGAATGTCTTCGTCAGCCGGATCGAAAAGAAAACGACCCTTTTCCAAATCGGCCCGGATGCTCTTCAGCCCGCGGATGATCGCCTTCGCGTCCTTGCGGAAAATGATGCCCGAATCGGCCAGCATCGTCGCGTGGGCAATGGAACCTTCAATGTCATAGCGATACAGGCGGCAATCCACATGAAGGGAGCTGGTAAAGCGCTCCACGCTGGGAGCCGTGGCTTCCTGAAATCGTCCCGCCCAGGGTTTTTTTGTGTCGGCCATGATGCGCCCTCTTTTGATATGGTTTATTTTTTCATCATTTTCTTGATCCTGAGCCGCAGGCCGTTGAGGCGGATGAAGCCGATGGCGTCCTTCTGGTTATAGACTTCGTCTTTCTCAAACGTGGCAAACGCCTCGCTGTAAAGCGAAAAGGGGGATTTACGGCCGACCACGATGCAGTTTCCTTTATAGAGCTTCATCCTGGCCGTGCCGGTGACGTTTTCCTGCGTCGCGTCGATATAGGCCTGAAGCGTCCGCATTTCCGGCGCATACCAGAACCCGTTGTAGACGAGCTGGGCGTATTTCGGAATGAGTGAATCGCGCATCAGCATGACCTCCCGGTCCATCGTGATGGACTCCACCGCCCGGTGCGCCGCCCACAGAACCGTGCCGCCGGGCGTTTCATACACGCCGCGGGATTTCATGCCAACGAACCGGTTTTCCACCATGTCCACCCGGCCGACTCCGTTGGCGCCCGCCAGCAAATTGATGCGGTCCATCAGCTTCGCGGGCGACATTTTTTTGCCGTCGATCGCCACGGGGTTACCTTTGACAAAATCAATTTCCACGTAAACAGGCTTGTCCGGCGCGGCTTCGGGCGATTGGGTCAGCACGAAAATATCTTCCGGCGGCTCCGCCCACGTATCTTCCAGAATGGCGCCTTCATGGGAAATGTGCAGCAGATTGCGGTCGGAACTGTAGGGCTTGTCCTTGGTCAGCGGAAGCGGAATATTGTGCTTCTCGGCGTAATCAAACATGGACTCCCGGGAATCGAACGTCCAGTGGTCGTCCTTCCAGGCCGCAATGATATTGATTTTGGGGTTGAGCGCGATGTAGGTGAGCTCAAAACGCACCTGGTCATTGCCCTTGCCGGTCGATCCGTGGCAAACCGAATCCGCCTTTTCCTTTTGAGCGATTTCGATCTGTCGTTTGGCGATCAGGGGACGGGCGAGCGACGTTCCGAGCAGATAGGTTCCCTCGTAAATCGCGTTGGCGCGCAACGCCGGAAACACGAAATCCCGCGCAAATTCTTCCCGCAGGTCTTCGATGTAGATTTTGCTGGCGCCCGTCCTCAAAGCCTTTTGCCGGAGTCCCGTGAGCTCTTCTTTCTGTCCCACGTCGGCCGCAAAACAAATAACCTCGCAGTCGTAGGTTTCAATCAACCACCGGACGATCACCGACGTGTCCAGCCCGCCGGAATAAGCCAACACCACTTTTTTAATTTTTTTTGCCACGACCTTTCCTCCTAAAGCAATATTTCCAAAACCGCCTTCTGCGCGTGCAGGCGGTTTTCCGCCTCGTCAATCACGACGGATTGCGGCCCGTCGATAACCTCGGCGGTAATTTCCTCGCCGCGGTGCGCGGGCAGGCAGTGCATCACGATGGCGTCTTTCTTCGCCGCTCCCAGAAGCTTGCCGTTGATCTGGTATTTCGCGAAAATTTCTTTCCGCTTTTGGGACTCGGCCTCCTGCCCCATGCTGGTCCAGACGTCCGTATAGAGGACGTCCGCTCCCGCCGCGGCTTCAAACGGATCGCGGCACAGCCGGACGCGATCCCGACCGTCTTTCCGGCTTTCCTTCATCAGACGATCGTCCGGATCGTAGCCTTCGGGACAGGCCAGCACCAGTTCGAAAGGCAGGTGTGTTGCCGCTTCGATCCAACTGTTGGCCACATTGTTCCCGTCGCCGATATAGGCAACCCTGACGCCTTCATAGGATCCTTTTTTCTCCTGAATTGTAAACAGATCCGCCAGAATCTGGCAGGGATGCAGCAGGTCAGTGAGACCGTTGATGACCGGAATGGTCGCATGGCGCGCCAGCTCTTCAACTCTTTCCTGGGCAAAGGTCCGGATCATGACGCCGTCGAGGTAGCAGGACATCATCCGCGCGGAATCCGCGAGCGTTTCTCCGCGTCCGATCTGCGTGTCCCGGGAATTCAGAAACAGCGCGATGCCGCCCAGCTGGTACATGCCCACTTCAAACGAAATCCGGGTGCGCGTGGAAGACTTGTCGAAAATCATGCCCAGCGTCTTGCCCTCAAGCGACGCGTGCTTTCTGCCTTCTTTCAGCATTTTTTTGAGCCGCGCGGTCCGGCGCCAGATTTCTTCAAAATCCGGCGGCTGCATGCCGGTAAAACTCAGCAAATCTTTTTTCATTTCCCCTCCATGACGTCATCGAGTATGGAAATCGCGGCATCGATATCCTTCTCCTCCACAATCAGGGGCGGAATAAAACGCAGGGTCTTGCCGCCGGTACAGTTGATCAGCAATCCTTTTTCCTGGCAGGCCCTGACGATGTCCGCGCCGTCGATGGTCAGGGAGCAGGCCAGCATAAGCCCCCTGCCCCGCGCCTCGGAAATAATTGCGTGCCTGGCCTTCAGATCCTGAAGTTTGGCCAGAAAATAATCCCCCATGCGTTGACAATGCCCGAGCAGGCCGTCTTTGATCAGGGTTTTCAACGTGGCTTTGGCCGCCGCCATCGCCAGCAGGTTGCCGCCGAAGGTGGATGCGTGATTGCCGGGCGAAAAAGCGCGGGCCACTTCATCGGTCGCCAGCATGGCGCCCACCGGAAAGCCGTTGCCCAGCGCCTTGGCCAGCGTCATGATATCGGGTTTCACGCCGGAATATTCGCAGGCAAACAGCTTGCCCGTCCGCCCGACGCCGGTCTGCACCTCATCGACGATCATCAAAATCTTATGACGGTCGCAAATCTCCCGCACTTTCGCCAGGTAGCCGTCATCGGGAATGATCACGCCGCCTTCCCCCTGAATCGGCTCCAGCATGATCCCGCAGGTCCGGGGAGAAATGGCCGCCTCCAGCGCCGCCGCATTGTTGAACGGGACGTAGGAAAAGCCGGCCAGAAGCGGCGTAAATCCGAATTGAAACTTCTCCTGACCAGTAGCGGTGATGGTCGCCATCGTCCGGCCGTGAAAAGAGTCTTTCATGGTGATGAGTTCGAATTTATCCGGGCCCAGATTTTCATGGGCGTATTTGCGCGCCAGTTTGATGGCCGCCTCATTGGCTTCCGCGCCGCTGTTGCAGAAAAAGACTTTTTCGGCAAAAGAGTGCTTCGTGAGCAGCGCGGCGACTTCGCCCTGGGGCTTCGTGTAATACAGGTTGGAGACGTGCATCAGCTCTTTGGCCTGTTTTTTGATCGCCTTGACAACTTTGGGGTGGGAATGCCCCAGATTGCAAACGGCGATCCCCGCGACAAAATCCAGATATTCTTTACCGCTGGCGTCCCAGAGTCTTGCGCCTTCGCCTTTGACCAGCGCAACCGGCACCCGCCGGTAGGTGTTCATGATATGCTGATCGGCCAGCGCCATAATTTTCTTTTCGTCCATGAGCCGTTCCTTTTTGAAGTTTTATAAAACGATTTGCGTTCCGATTCCCTCGTCTGTGAAGATTTCCAGCAGGATCGCGTGTTTCAGCCGCCCGTCCACGATGTGCGCCTTTTTCACGCCGCCGCGCAGCGCCTTGAGGCAGCATTTGACTTTGGGGAACATGCCGCCTTCCACAATTCCTTCCTCAATCAGGCGCAGCGCTTCCCGATTCGTCATGGTATTGATCAGGTTTTTTTCCGCGTCCAGAACGCCCGCCACATCCGTCAGCAGAAGCAGTTTTTCCGCGTTCAGGGCGGCGGCCACTTCTCCGGCGACGATGTCGGCATTGATGTTGTAGGTTTCTCCGTTCTCCCCCATCCCGGTCGGTGCGATAACGGGAATGAACCCGCTTGCGGCCAGGGAAACGATCAACCCGGCGTTGACGGCTTTGACCTTTCCGACCAGTCCGATGTCGATAATCTCGGAGGGCGTGCTTTTCGCTTTCTCGTCGTTCAAATAATATTTCTCGGCTTCCACCAGATTGCCGTCCTTGCCGCTCAGTCCCACGGCCTTCCCGCCGTGCCGGTTGATCAGGCCGACAATTTCCTTGTTGACCATGCCGACCAGAACCATTTCGACGATGTTCATGGTTTCTTCATCCGTCACGCGCATGCCCTGAATGAATTTGGACTCCTTGCCCAGCTTTTTGAGAAAGCCGCCGATCTGCGGCCCGCCGCCGTGCACGACGACCGGATTGATGCCGATGTATTTCATCATCACCACGTCGCGGGCGAATTTGTCCTTCAGGTCCTGATCGACCATGACGTGTCCGCCGTATTTGATGACGATGGTTTTGTTGTAAAACCGCCGGATATAGGGCAGCGCCTCCAGCAGAATGTCCGCCCGCTCCATCGAACTTTGAAGTTTTTCCATCTCGGTCTCCGTTTATAAGATATACCGGCTTAAATCTTCATCTTCCACAATGTTGTCCAGCTTCTCTTCCACGTATTTTGCGTCAATGAGGATTTTCTTCTCCTGCAGGTCCGGCGCGTCAAATGAAATGTCTTCCAGAAGCGTCTCCATAATCGTATAAAGCCTTCGCGCACCGATGTTCTCTGTCCGCTCATTGACGATCGTGGCCACTTCGGCAATTCGTTCCACCGCGTCGGGGGTAAGCGACAACCGGATGTCTTCCGTCGCCATCATCTCCGTGTACTGTTTGACCAGCGCGTTGTTCGGCTCGGTCAGGATCCGGACAAACTCTTCCTTCCCCAGTGAATCCAGCTCTACACGGATCGGGAAGCGCCCCTGCAGCTCCGGAATCAGATCGGACGGCTTGGTTCCGGAAAACGCGCCCGCTGCGATAAACAGGATATGATCGGTTTTGACCATGCCGTAGCGGGTGTTGACGTTCGATCCTTCGACAATCGGCAGCAGATCCCGCTGAACGCCCTCGCGCGAAACATCAGGCCCGTGCTGCAAATCCCCGCCGACAATCTTGTCGATTTCGTCCAGAAAAATAATGCCCGACTGCTCCACGCGGTCCAGCGCGGTTTTGGTGACCTTGTCCATGTCAATGAGCTTTTGCGCCTCGTCGGAGGCGATGATCTCCAGGGCTTCCGGCACTTTGACGTTTCTTCTTTTTTTCTTCTGCGGCATCATATTGCCCAGCATGTCCTTCAGATTGAGGCCCATGTCTTCCATGCCGGCGGCGGAAAAGATTTCGATCATGGGGCCGCTGCGGGGCTCGGCAATTTCCAGCTCCACCATGCGTTCGTCAAGCTTTCCGTCGTGCAGCAGCTTGCGGAGCTTTTCCCGCGTCACGTCCTGTTTGCGAATCTGCTCTTCGTTCAGGGACAGCCGCGTCTGATCCGGATCGACATCCGTCAGCATGTCGCCTACGTTTTTTTCCGAGGGACGGGGCGGCAACAGCAGATCCAGAAGCCGGTCTTCGGCGATTTCAGCGGCCTTCGCCCGGACATGATCCTGCTCCTCGGCTTTCAGCATGTTGATGGAAAGCTCCACCAGGTCGCGCACCATGGATTCCACGTCCCGGCCCACGTAGCCGACTTCCGTGAATTTCGACGCCTCCACTTTCAGAAAAGGAGAGTTGTCCAGCTTGGCCAGCCTTCTG
Source organism: Smithella sp. (assembly GCA_012510495.1). Taxonomy (GTDB): domain Bacteria; phylum Desulfobacterota; class Syntrophia; order Syntrophales; family Smithellaceae; genus UBA8904. The sequence continues at coordinate 39,096 of JAAZHX010000125.1, read as the reverse complement.
GCGATTTCCGTTTTGCCGACCCCCGTCGGGCCGATCATGATGATGTTCTTCGGCGATATTTCATCCGCCAGCTCTTCGGGAACATTCTGTCTGCGCCAGCGGTTGCGAAGCGCAATGGCCACGGCCCGTTTGGCGTCGGCCTGTCCGATGATATGCCTGTCCAGCCGCTTCACAATCTCACGGGGGGTTAACCCTGAATTATTCATTATTTTTCAAAAACTCCTTCATTTTTTGCTCTTTTTGGCCTCTGTAGGCTTCTCCGCGCCAAGATCGATTTCTTCCAGCGTAATGCGATCGTTGGTGTAAATACAGATTTCCGAGGCGATTTTCATCGCTTCCCTGGCAATTTCCGTGGCGGACAGATCGCTGTGCCTGACCAGCGCGCGGGCAGCCGCCTGGGCAAAAGCGCCTCCCGATCCGATGGCCATCACATCGTCATCCGATTCGATGACATCCCCGTTGCCGGAAATGATGAGGGAATAATCCCGGCTGACCGCGATCATCAGCGCTTCCAGGTGGCGCAGCACCCGGTCGGTGCGCCAATCCTTGGTCAGTTCCACGGCGGCGCGAAGCAGGTTCCCGCCGTATTGCTCCAGCTTCTGATCAAAGCGGTCAAACAGCGTAAAAGCGTCGGCGGTCGCGCCCGCGAACCCGACAATCACCTCGTTGTTGTATAACCTGCGCACCTTGCGCGCACCGTGCTTCAGAACCGTCGTATCCAGCGTGACCTGGCCGTCGCCGGCCACCGTAATGGTATCGTCTTTTTTAACCGCCAGGATGGTTGTGCCTTTGATATGCATGGATTCTCCTGCTCCTTAGCTCGTCACTCATCGTTTCGCCCTGGGATGGGCCTTGTCATAAACTTCCATCAGCCGGTTAATGTTGACCGCCGTGTATTTCTGCGTCGTGGAGAGGCTTTCATGTCCCAGCATCTCCTGGATCGAACGCAAATCCGCGCCGGCCGACAGCAAATGCGTGGCAAAGCTGTGCCGAAGCGCGTGCGGACTGATCTTTCGCCCGATGCCGCTTTTGGCGGTAATCTTATCCACGATGCGCGCAATGCTCCTGGTGGTGATCCTGCCGCCCCGATCGTTTAAGAAAAGCGCGCCGCGTTTTTCCTTGCGGGAAAGCTCCCTCCGGACATCCTCTGTCACGGATAAATAGCGACGGATCGCTTCCAGCGCCCGCGCGCCCACGGGCACAATTCTCTCTTTTTTCCCCTTGCCGCGCACTTTGACCAGCGCGGCGTTGATATGGACGTCGTCCTCATCCAGACCGGCCAGCTCCGCCAGCCTGAGTCCTGAAGAATAAAACAGCTCCAGCATCGCGGTGTTGCGCAGGCCGGAGGCGGATGGATCCGATCCGGACGCTTCCAAAAGATCAAAGGCTTCATCGACCGATAAAAAAGTCGGTATATATTTTTCCACCTTCGGCGTCCGGATTTCCCGGGCCGGATTGTTCTTTACGGCGCCCTCCCGGACCAGAAACTTGTAGAACGCCCGCAGGGAGGATATTTTACGGTTGATGGACGATTTTTTCAGCTTCCGGCCATACAGAAATGCCATGTAGGCCCGGACCGTGTCCATCCGGGCATCCGTTACCGTATTGTGCGCGGATGAATTGTCCCGGCTTTGCAAAAACCTGCCGTATTCCCCGATATCCGTCAGATACGCCTTGCGGGTATGCTCCGACATGTTGCGCCGGACGTCCAGAAATGTTCGAAAAGCGGCAAGCAGGTCTTCCATTTCCTTATCACATCTTGTATTTGCCGAAATCTTCAGCGGATAAATTTTCCAGAAATTCTTTTATTTTGTCTTCCTTGAATTTATCGATATCCGAAAGCTTGATGCCGAAATCGATGTTGCGCGATTTTTCCAGAACGACCTCCTCCACGAAAATCGACGCGTTGGCCCTCAGCGCCAGCGCAATGGCGTCGCTGGGGCGCGCGTCAATCCGGTAGGCTTGCCCGTCCCGCTCCAGATACACGGTCGCGAAAAATGTATTATTGCGGATATCGACTATTTCGATGCGGCTGACCGTAACGTCCAGGGCCTTGAGGAGTTCGTGCATCAGATCATGGGTCATCGGCCTGGAAAATACCACATGTTCCAGCTCCGTGGCGATGGCGCTGGCTTCGAACAAACCGATCCAGATCGGAATCGCTTTGCTTTCCTGCAGGTCTTTCAGGATGACGATCGGTGTATTGGTGATCGGATCGATGGTCAATCCGGACACCTTCATCTCCAGCAGCATTCGCAACCTCCTTGCTTATGGTGTAATCTGTTTTCCCCGAAGCGAGTGCAGGTACCCCCGCGATATTCTCACCGGGACCATCCGGCCAATCAGCTCCGGATGTCCTTCAAAATTGACGATTTTCCAGGAGCTCGTTCGTCCCGTCAACTCCCGCCCGGAATTCCGGCTTGGTCCTTCCACCAGCACTTCCTGGACGCTGCCTTCCAGCGCGGAATTTTTTTCCTGTGTGTGCCGGTCCTGAAGGATCTGCAATTCTTTGAGCCTCTGCCTTTTTTCAGTTTCCGGAACCTTTTCCGTGAGCGCCTCGGCCGCGGTTCCCTTACGCTCAGAATACTTGAATGAAAAAATTGAATCAAACCTGATTTTTTCCATCATGTCAATGGTTTCTTGATAATCTTTCCCGGTTTCCCCGGGAAAGCCGACAATGATGTCGGAGGTGATGCTGATTTCAGGACACACCCGTCTCAAGCGTTCCGTTTTTTCAAGATACTCTTCGGCCGTGTAGCCCCGTTTCATCCGCTTTAAAATCCGATTGGCGCCGGACTGCGCCGGCAGATGAATGTGCCGGCAAAGCTTGCGCAGGCTCCCGAAGCAGCCGATCAGTTCGTCCGAAAGGTCTTTGGGATGGGACGTGGTGAAACGAATTCTTTCAATGCCTTCAATTGCATTGATTTTTCCCAACAAAGACACAAAATCCGCGCCCCGGCCGGATTTCTTTCCATAGGAATTGACATTTTGCCCCAAAAGCGTCACTTCCCGGATGCCGGACCGCGCCAGCTTTTTAATTTCCCCGACGATGTCCTCCGGCGTCCGGCTTTTTTCCGGCCCGCGCAAATACGGAACGACGCAATAGGCGCAATAGTTGTCGCACCCCTGCATAATGGAGACATAGGCGCCAATCGCCCCGTTGCGGGGCGGCGCGTAGATGCCCAGCGAATGAAGCGACGAGGAAAATCCGACTTCCGTGACGGTCTTGCGCTCCTTTTGAACGGCTTCCATCATTTCCGGCAGCCTGTGGATGTTATGCGTGCCGAAAACCAGATCCACGTTTTTCACGCGGCTGTGAATCCGGGCGCCCAGATGCTGAGCCAGACAGCCGGCGAAACCGACGATCAGATCCGGGTTTTTTTTCTTCAGCTTCATCAGACGGCCCAGTTCGGAAAACGCCTTTTGTTCGGCTTTGTCACGAATCGAACAGGTGTTGATCAGCAGGCAGTCCGCTTTTGCGGAATCTTCCGTTTGTTCATAGCCGCAATCCGCAAGCAAAACCGCCATTTGTTCGGAGTCGTGGACGTTCATCTGACAGCCGAAGGTTGTGATATGCAAATACTTTTTTTTCATGCTGTTTTCGTTTCCCGCTCAGGTTAAGCAAAGCATTAATCTTTCACCCGCGGTTCGTCAATTGATTTTTCAGAAAGTTGCTCAGCGCGCCGAATTCCTCCACGGAAAGGGTTTCACCCCGCCGTTTGCCGTCAATGCCGGCCTGTCTCAGAGCGGAGGTGATGTCCTCCTCGCCGAGTTCCTTTAAAAAAGCGGCCTGCTTCAAATTATTGGCAAGCATTTTGCGGCGCTGGGCGAAAGACGCCCTCACCAGACGGTTGAACAGCTTTTCATCTTCCAGCGCAAACCGGGGCTCCTCCAGAAATTTCCCCTGCATGACGGAAGAGGTAATTTTTGGCGCGGGATAAAAACAACCGGGGGGGACGTCAAAAAGCTTTTTCATATCCGCATACATCTGAAGCAGCACCGAAGGCACGCCGTAGCTTTTGCGACCCGGCGCGGAAACGAGCCGTTCGACCACCTCTTTCTGGAGCATCAACGTGAAGTCCCGAATGACCCGCCGGTGCGCCAGCAGGTGAAAAACAACGGGGCTGGAAATGTTATACGGAATGTTGCCGACCACTTTAATTTTTGATTTGTATTGCTTTGATATACAAGAGAAATCAAATTTCAATATATCGCCGGAAAAAACTTCCACCTGCTTGCATTGGGCAAGCTCTTTTTGGAGGATTCCCACCAGCTTAAGATCAATTTCCACGGCGATCAACCGGCCGGCGCGCTGCGCGATATTCCCGGTCAGAACGCCAAAGCCCGCGCCGATTTCCACGACAAGGTCTTCCCGGGTGATCTTCCCGGCCGCCGCTATTTTATGAATGGTGTTGAGATCCGTCAGAAACGACTGTCCGCGTCTTTTATCGGGGCGAATCCTGTATCGCTGAAGAATTTCTCCGGGTGTCGTCATGTCGGTTCAGTCCCGCCCGTCTTTGCGCAAAGACGGCAAAGCAAGAGGCCAGCGGGACACCGCGTTCAAATCCAGAGAATCGCTCCAGCCGTTTTCCAGCATGACCTCTCCCAGGGCGGCGACCATCGCCGCGTTGTCCGTGCATAAAATCATCGGCGGAAAAAACAGCTCTCTGCCTTCCTGAGAGGCCGCTTCGGAAAACTTTTCGCGCAAACGGCTGTTGGCCGCAACGCCGCCGCAAACGACAATCTGCGAAAGGTTGTTTTCCCGGACGGTCCGGAGCGTTTTTTCCACCAGAACATCGACAACGGCTTCCTGGTAGCCGGCGACAACGTCCGGAAGCTCGTTTTGGGCAAAGTCCTTCCCCCGCTTTTTCATCAAAACCAGGAGGGATGTTTTCAGCCCGCTGAAGCTGAAATCCGGCGAATCCTTCATGGCGCGGGGGAAGCAAAACAAACCGGGATTGCCTTCCCGGGACATGCGGTCGATCACGACACCCCCGGGATAGCCCAGGTCGAGCAGCTTGGCCGCCTTGTCCAGAGCCTCGCCCGCCGCATCGTCTCTGGTCTGGCCCAGCAGCGCAAACCGATGATAATCTTTGACCAGATACACATTGGTATGGCCGCCGGAAACCACGAGGGCGACAAACGGAAACCGTGGTTTTTTCTCCCCCAGCAAGGACGCCATGATGTGCGCCTCCAGATGGTTGACGCCCGCAAACGGGATGTCCAGCGCATAGGCCAGCGCCTTGGCGGTGGAGAGTCCGACCAAGAGCGATCCGATCAGCCCCGGCCCGCGGGTGACGGCAATGCCCTCCAGATTACGGAAGGAGGCATTCGCGTCCCGGAGGGCCTGCTCGATTACGGGGGAAATCGCCTCGATATGCTTGCGCGACGCGATCTCCGGCACCACGCCCCCGTAAGCGCTGTGGTCCTTGATTTGCGACGCAATCACGCTGGAGAGCAGTTTTCCGTTCCGGACGACGGCAGCCGCCGTTTCATCACAGGATGATTCGATTCCTAAAACAAACAAATGAACTCCTCTGTCATAATTTTCTTTACAAACCGCTGCAAAGCCTTATATAAAAGCCCCCGGTATTTGTAAACAAACTTTTAACGGCAGGAATAATCGGGGTTTTCTTTTATGGAAATAAAAGCGGACTTCCTCGTCATCGGCAGCGGGATCGCAGGGCTTAGCTTTGCCATCAAGGCGGCGCAGGTCGGGTCGGTCGTCATCGTTACCAAAAAAGAAAAATCGGAATCCAACACCAACTACGCCCAGGGCGGCATCGCGGCGGTCACGGATAAGACCGACAGCTTTGAAGAGCACATCGGCGACACGCTGGAGAGCGGCGCGGGCCTCTGCCGGAGGGATGTCGTCGAATTTGTCGTCCGGGAAGCGCCGGCGCGCATTCAGGAACTGATCGAATGGGGCGTCAATTTCACGAAAGCCGAAGAGCCCCCCCACCTCTACGATCTGGGCCAGGAAGGAGGCCACCACCGCCGGCGGGTGCTTCACGCCAAGGACCTCACAGGCCAGGAAATCGAGCGGGCGCTGCACGAAAAAGTCGCCGCGTTGGAAAATGTGGAAATTTACGAAAACCATATCGGCATTGACCTGATTGTGCAAAAAGACCCGCAGGGCCGGACGGTCAACTGCCTGGGCGCCTACGTGCTCGACATCAACCGGGACGAAATTCATGCCTGCCGCGCCAAATATACGATCTTATCGACGGGAGGCGCGGGCAAAGTGTATCTGATTACCACGAATCCGGACATCGCCACGGGCGACGGCATTGCCATGGCCTACCGCGCCGGCGCGAAAATCGCCAATATGGAATTTATTCAGTTCCATCCCACCTGTCTTTTCCATCCGGAAGCCAAGGCGTTCTTGATCAGCGAGGCCGTGCGCGGCGAAGGCGGCATCCTGAAGTTAAAAAACGGTTCGACCTTCATGGATAAGTACCACCCCATGAAAAGCCTCGCGCCGCGCGACGTGGTGGCCAAAGCCATCGACAACGAAATCAAGCAGTCCGGCGATGAATACGTCCTTCTGGACATTACGCACCACAACCGCGAATTTCTCCTGAACCGGTTTCCCAATATCTACAGCAAATGTCTGGAGTTCGGCATCGACATGGCCCGGGAACCCATTCCCGTCGCCCCGGCGGCTCATTACATCTGCGGCGGCGTCGCGGTGGATCACTACGGTAAAACTTCCATCGACAATCTGTTCGCCTGCGGGGAAGTTTCCTGCACCGGTCTGCACGGGGCAAATCGTCTGGCCAGCAATTCGCTTTTGGAGGCGCTCGTTTATTCGCACCGGGTTTATACGAAAATCGCCGAAACCTTCCGTCAGACGCCCATGAGCGCCGCGCCGATCCGCCCCTGGGATCCCGTCAATTCTTCGGAAAGCGATGACAGCATCGTCATCACCAATAACTGGGATGAAATCCGCCGGTGCATGTGGAATTACACGGGCATTGTCCGTTCGGACAAGCGCCTCGCACGGGCCCGGCGCCGGATCGAAATGGTGCAGCGGGAAATTCACGAATACTACTGGAATTACCGGGTGACCAAAGACCTGATCGAGCTGCGCAACATCACCACGGTCGCCAAACTGATTGTGAAAAGCGCGCTGGCCCGGAAGGAAAGCCGCGGCCTGCACTTCACGATGGATTACCCCGAAACGAAGGATGCCTTCCTGAAAGACACGATCCTGGTAAAAAAGTAACTTGATTGGCTGTTTGAGGTTTTTGAATCTTCCGCAGGGAACGGTCGCAACCGTTCCCTGCGTTTCATTTATACACTGAAAACCCGTTCAAAGATGTAATCCAGGTGCTTCAGAAAACGGGTTACGTCGAAAACGGCGTCCAGGTCGGCGGTGCTCAGATGCTGTCGCACCCTTTCATCCCGCTCGAGGAGTGTGCGAAATTCGATGCCCTCCTGCCAGGATTTCATCGCGTTTTCCTGAACGACGGCATAAGCGTCTTCCCGCGTGGTTCCCTTTTCAATGAGCGCAAGCAGAACTATTTGCGAAAAGATCACACCGCGCGTCATGTTGAGATTGGCGAGCATCCGGTCCGGATACACCACCAGCTTGTCCACCAAACCGGTGAAGCGCCCCAGCATGAAATCGAGCGCGATGGTGGCGTCCGGCGCGATCACCCGCTCCACAGAGGAGTGGCTGATGTCGCGCTCGTGCCATAAGGGAACGTTTTCCAGGGCGGCCAGGGCGTAGGAACGCACCAGGCGCGAAAGCCCGGAGATGTTCTCCGAGAGCACCGGATTGCGCTTGTGGGGCATCGCCGAAGAGCCTTTCTGCCCCGGAGAAAAATACTCCTCCGCCTCCCGCACTTCCGTTCTCTGCAGCAGGCGGATTTCCTGCGCGAACTTATCCAGAGACGACGCGATAATCGCCAGCGTGGAAAAGAATTCCGCATGCCGGTCCCGCTGAACAATCTGCGAAGCGACCGGCGCAGGCGCGAGGCCGAGCTTTTTGCAGACATACTCTTCCACAAACGGATCCACAAAAGAAAACGTGCCCACGGCGCCCGAAATTTTGCCGCAGGAGACGGCCTCGCGCGCGCGCTCCAGGCGCGCGCGGTTGCGCCGCATTTCCGCATACCACAGGGCCAGCTTCAAGCCGAAGGTGATCGGCTCGGCGTGAATGCCGTGCGACCGGCCGATCATGAGGGTCTTTTTATGTTCCAGGGCCCGTCTTTTCAGAACCGCCAGCAGTTGATCCAGGTCTTCCAGGAGAAGGTCGGACGCCTCTTTAAGCTGCACCGCCAGCGCCGTGTCCAAAACATCCGAGGAGGTGAGCCCCATGTGGATGAACCGGCCGTCTTCGCCGATGACCTCGGTCAACGACGAAACAAACGCGATCACGTCATGCCGGGTGACCGCCTCGATTTCGTCGATGCGGGCCACGTTGATCACCGCTTTGGCTTTGATGTTGTCCACCGCCGCGGCCGGCGCGAGGCCGAGCTTGACCATCGCCTCGCAGGCCGCCACTTCCACATCGAGCCATTTGGCATACTTGTTTTCCCGGCGCCAGATTGCCGCCATTTTTTCTCTTGAATATCGCTCAATCACAATGCACTCCTGCCTGCCTGTTTTACTTTACGGCTTTTCGCAGCGTTTTGGCCATATCCGTTTTTTCCCAGCGGTAGTTATCCATGAAGAAGGTCCGGGGAATTCTGCGGTAGATGTTGCCGTCAAGCAGATTGAATTTTTCGATCAAGCCCGCCGGCGTCAGATCAAAAAGATCCCTGATGATTTTTTCCAGCCGGTCGTCCGGAACTTTGCCTGTACCGAAGGTATTGACGTAAATGGAGAAAGGCTCGGCAATCCCGATGGCATATGCCAACTGAACGGAGCACTTGGCAGCCAGGCCCGCCGCCACGATATTCTTGGCCACATGGCGGGCGCCGAAAGCCGCGGAGCAGTCCACCTTTTCGGGCGTCTTGTTGACCACCGCGCCGCCGCCCAGCTGCGCACCTGGATAACCGCCGTAAAACTGGACCACCAGCTTGCGGCCCGTGACGCCGGAATCCGCGGCGCTGCAGGAATTGATGGCGTTCCATTCCCCGGTCGGATTGAAAAGAAATTCCGTTTTTTTATCAACACAGTCTTTCAGGGACTCAAAAGCGATCTTTTTAGCCCGGTCGCGGATTTTGAGGCGGTCGCCCTTGACAAAACGGTAATCGATCGAATTGGACATCAGCACCTTGGCGACGCGGCAGGGCTTGCCCGTTTTGACGTCATAATCGACGGACACCTGCCCTTTGCCGTCCGGCGCGAAAATCGGATCCTGGCAGTACTCAAAGGCGCGCATCAGCCTGTTGACCAGAACATAGGGCAAGGGAAGCATTTCCGGCGTTTCATCGCAGGCAAAGCCGTACATGATGCCCTGGTCTCCCGCGCCGATTTCCCGGTCTTTGTTCAATAGGCAACTGGTCCCCTGATTGATGTCCGGCGACTGGGGAATAATGGCGTTGAGCACCCCCATCAAATGTCCGTTGAGGCCGACCGCCGCGTGGTTGTACCCCAGTTCAATCACGGAGTCTCGCGCGATCTTGTCGATGTCCACATTCACTCTCGATCGAACCTCGCCGCCCACCAAACACAGGCCCTTGCCCAGAAATACTTCAAGGCCGCAGTGCGGCATATTGGCCAAGGTCAGCTTTTGTTTCTTTTCTTCATCCAGAATGGCCGCAATCACATTCGCCGCGATAATGTCCGCCACCAGGTCGGGATGGCCCACTTTGACGCTTTCCGATGAAATCTGCATAAAACATTTTCTCCTTACAGTTTTTTGTGCGGGTTTTGAATTTAAAATAAAAAACCCGCGCTAAAGCACGGGTTCAATTAACTTCATTGATTTTCAGTGCTTTAGCACATTTATAGAGCGGAGCAATTTACCATTAAATCACCGCTTGCAAGGCTTCATACCACATCAGGACATAAAATCAAGTAAATATTTCCTGTTAAAAAAACCTCACGCCTTCAGTCTTCGGTCATCAGTTTTTAGTCTTCAGCCGAATCCCCTTTCCTCACATATCGATCTGTTGCGGCGCGAGCTCGCTTGCGGCATAATTCATGTAAATTTTTTCCCGGACAAACAGGTCGTAGAGGTTGGCGTCGATATGGTGGTCCTTGACCATCATATCCATGATTTTCAGGGCTTCGCCCAGTGTCTTGCCCTTTTTGTAAGGCCGGTCCCTGGCGGTCAGTGCTTCAAATATATCGGCAAGGGCGATGATCATCTGCAAAACGCCGATGATTTCGTTCTCATGATTGAGCATCGGGACGACCAGCATGGATTTCGTGCGATAGCCCGTCTTCTGGTCGAACGCCCGGGGACCGTCAAAGTTGAATCCGGATGCGCCGTAAACATCCTCGATATTCACCGCCTCCCTGGTAATCGCCACATGCGCGGAGACGTTGGCATGATTGGGCAGTCCGTCGGCGCCGGTCACAGGCACGGACGGCCAGGAAATTTTCTCACCCGCCCCCCCATCGTCACGCCCATGGATTCATTCTGGATGAAGGCGAACTGAAGCTCCTGCTCGTTTTCCGACATGAGGTACAGCGCGCCGCCGTCCGCGGCGGTGATGGCGCGGGCTTCCGATAGAATCTTTTCCAGAAGACGGTCGATGTTCTTTTCCGCGGAAAGCGCCACGCCGATTTGCGTCAGTCTTCGAACGTGGTCAGCGTCCGATGACCTCTGGCTCATGTTTTTTTCCTGCATCAATGCACCGCCCGCCCTGATCGATAACTTTTTTACTATTCCTGAAACAGGCATCACTGTCAACAGCGAAGTTGCGAAGCGCAAGGCGAAAACCGTTCGCCCTTACCGGCATCTTTGACAGTCTCGCAAAAAGTCATTTTGTCCCTCTTTTGTCATGCTGAGCTTGTCGAAGCATGACGTGATATGGGCTTGCAATTTATCCGGGGGCGGTTTAATGAAAAACACTTTCTCTTTTAAGGATCGCCAATGGTAAAAATTGACCCGATCAAAATATCAAAAATCAAAGGATTTCTGGATGAGGCGGAAGCCGGGCGTCTCTACGAACTGGCCCTGGATGCCTCCCGGACCGCTCCCTGCCTGGAAATCGGCAGCTATTGCGGAAAATCCGCCGTCTATCTGGGATGCGCCTGCCGGGAAAACGACGCCGTATTCTTTTCAGTGGACCATCATACCGGCTCGGAGGAGCAACAGCCGGGCCAGGAATACTTTGATCCCGATCTGCTGGACAAAGAAACGGGGAAGATCGACACCTTCCGGCTGTTTCGCAAAACAATAGAAGATTTCGATCTTCAGGACACGGTCATCCCGGTGATCGGCCGGTCGGACGTCATCGGACGCGCCTGGAAGACGCCGCTCGGCCTTGTCTTTGTGGACGGAAGCCACGCTTACGAGTCCGTTCTGAAGGATTATCAAATCTGGGCGGAGCATGTCCTGCCCGGCGGCTATCTGGTTTTTCACGACATTTTTCCAAATCCCGCCGATGGCGGTCAGGCGCCCTATCTGGTTTACCGGCAGGCAGTTGACTCCGGCCTTTTCGACGCCGCGCCGCTTTTCAAATCGCTGGGGGTTTTGAAAAAAAGACTGAAGACTGAAGGCTGAAGGCTTTTTATGTCCAGCGCCAGACACAGCCCTTGTCGCTGAAATCGGCGCTCAGATAGCCTTTGGCCATAAAATCCCGCAGAGTTTTTTCGACCAACAGCGGATCGCCGGAAATGGAGGCTTTCATTCGTTCGATCAACAGATTTTCCACCGCGTCTTTGCCGCCGCCGGTCAGGGACGGCTCGATGACGCCCAGATTTTCCACGAGGTCTTCCTTGAGAACGGCATAGGTAATCTTCGTCCGCTTCTCCCCTTCAACCCGCAAATCGTCGTGGGGCGTGTTGATTCCCGTATTGTAGTTGTCCACCACCTTTTGCCAGTCGCCGTTCACTTCGGCTTCGTACCGGGCGACAAAATCCCGGATGTCCTGGGGCAAAAGTCCGGATGTTTTCACGATCGCGTCGTTAGCGTCATATTTGGACCAGTCCCGGGTCAGGATTTGCAGATCGTAACGCTCCACTTTCTCGCACAGGGTCGTCCCAGGAAAAGGCGCCAGGTAATGATAGCCGTACATGATGTCCAGGCTCCGGGCAAAGTCATCCGTCTGCTGAAGCGTCTCCTTCGTTTCGCCCGGCAGCCCGACCATAAAGGAGGCGTGCGCCAGCATTCCGGAGAGCTTGCACATCCGGACGGCCTCGGCCGCCTGCGCAAGCGTTATGCCCTTGCGCACCCGTTTGAGCGTTTCCGGGCAGCCCGACTCCACGCCGAAGCTGACGCTGTCGCAGCCTACGGAGGCCATCTCATCAAACATTTCCTGCGTGACGGTGTCCACTCGCGCAAAAGCACTCCAGGTAAATTTCAAGCCGCGCTCCCGGATGCCCCTGCAGATTTCCCGAACGCGGTCGGTGTCGGAAGCAAACAGGTCGTCGGCGATGTTCATCCGGTCAAAACCCAAACGCAGAATCTGCTCGATCTCTTCAAGCACCAGAGCCGGATTACGGCGGCGGACTTTCGCGCCGACCATTTTTCTTCCCAAGCAAAAGATGCAGCCGTGCGGACAACCGCGGCCGGTAATCATGCTGACGGGATACCCCAGCGCCCGGTAGCGCGAGATGGGCAGCAGACGGCGGGCGGGAAGCGGGATGCGGTCAATGTCCGGAATAAAGTCTCTCCGGCCGGTGTTGACGATCCCGGCGTCTTCACGAAACGCGAGGCCCCGCACCCGGGACCATTGATTTTTTTTCCGCAAAAGCGGCGCAAATTCAACAATGGTGTCGTCAGCCTCACCGATAAAAACCACGTCGATTTCCGGGTAGGTTCGCAGTGTTTCTTCCACGGTAAAGGAGACATGGGGACCGCCCACCATCGTCAGGATACCGGGATCGATGCTTTTTACGTCGCGCAAAATCCGCTGCGCGTCGTAAAAATTCATCGTGACGGAGCCGGCGCCCACGGCGTCCGGCGCAAAATCGGCCAATTGGGCGGCCAGTTTTTCTTTGGAATAACGAGAGATGATGTAGTCGAAAACCCGCACTTCACAGCCTGCCGCTTCAAAGGCCGCGGCGACGTAGGCAATGCCCAGAGGCGGCGAGGGAAATTCCTCCAGCGGGTAGGGAGCGGCAATAACGGCAACGCGCATGGCGTCAGTCTCCTTTGCGCGGGAAAAGCATCGCGCGAAACCAGCCTATCAGTGTGTTGCCCTTCATCATTTCGCGATCGATCTTTTCAAATTCCCGGGCCAGCCTGGCGGGATTGGCCAGCCATTCCATGCGCGTCCGGATCAATTTGTCCGGATCCAGATATTTGATCACCGCCGCCGGATTCCCCGCGGCAATGGCGTTGGCCGGAATGTCCTTGACCACGATGGAACCGGCGCCGATCACGGCGTTGTCCCCAATGGTCACGCCCTTGCAAATCACGGCGTTTTCGCCCAGCCAGACATTGTTGCCGATGCGGACCGCCTGTGTGAGACCCACCGGCTGACTGCGATCGTATAAATCATGCCAGTCGGAATCGCTGATGCTGACATGCTGGGCCGTCATGCAGCCGTCACCCATCGTGACCGAGGTGGCCGCCATGATTCTCGTGCCGGGGCAGATCAGGCAGCACCGGCCGATCTCGATCTTTCCGGAACTCTTCCAGGCGGGCCAGACAGTCAGCCTTACCTTCTTGTCCGGGGTGGCGATGACGTTTGAATAATCGCCCAGGGAAATGGGACCGCCGAAAATTTCCACGTGCCAGGGCTTCATAAACACCAGCCCGCGGCCGAAAACTTCGAACTGCGGCGCCAGAAAATAACGGGCGTACATCTTCTGAAACTTGTTGTAAAAACGTTTGAGGTAGTAAGGCCGGTGATCCTTCAGCAATTTCTCACTCTTTCATCCCTGTGCGCCGCGCCGTAAAACGGATAAAATCCATGGCGCGGTCTGATTCGATCAAATGTTCGCCGGCGGGATCAGGTCTGATCGCGCCAGTGGCGATGGGCAAATATTTTTGAGGCGGGCGTCATGTCGTTGAGGGCGTCCCAGGCCAGAAGAACGGCCGCGGCCGTCCAACCGGTTTTTTCTTCCGGCCAGATCACGGTGTCGGGGAACGTCACGCCCATCCAGTAGGCGCCGTCCGGATAGCGCTTGTCGCCAAGCCAGCTGAAGATGGTCCGGGCCCGCGTGTGGTCTTCCATGGCGGCGAGCGTCAGGATAAACTCCGAGGTTTCGGCCATGGTCACCCAGGGACGGTCACTGACGCAGCGCACCCCCCAGTCGGGCACAACAAATTTGTCCCACAAATGATCGATGCGGGCTTTTGCCTCGCCTCCGGTGAGCGCCCCGCAAAGGATCGGATAGTACCAGTCCATCGAAAAACGGGACTTGATCATGTTGAACAGATCCGGCCGGTTGCGAATGGTTTCTCCCAGCCGCTCTTTGGCCTTCTGCCATGCGGGCCTTTTGATGTCCAGCGCGTCCGCGACGGCCAGCGCGCACTTGAGGCTCATGTAAATGGAACTGCATCCGGTGAGCAGCGACATCTTGTCGATCGCTCCTTCGCGGTTTCTGGCCCAGTAGATTTCTCCTTCCGGCGTCTGCAGCCCCAGTGCGAACTGAATGCCGCGCGACAGCGTCGGCCACATGGCTTGAAGAAATTTTTCATTCCGGGTGATCAGATAGTGATGATAAACGCCCACGGCGATGTAGGCGGCAAAATGGGTTTCCTTCGTCGTATTGGTGACCACGCCGTCACGGAGTTCCGACCACCAGCTTCCGTCCGGCAGTTGAGTGGCCACGAGCCAGTTATAGGCGCGTTCCGCCTCTTCGTTCCATCCGGCGACGCTCAAGCCCATGGCGCTTTCGATATGATCCCAGGGGTCCGTTTTGCCGCCCTGCGACCAGGGGATTTCGCCGCTTTCTTTTTGCAGAGAGGCAATGAAGTCGGCCACCTTGTCCACGTCAATGGGTTTAATCTCTTCGCTCAACGATACATTCAATTCCATACAGTCAGCCTTTTCTCAGATAAAACACAATGCTCTTTCCGATAACCGGATTCAACGCTTTCTCCAGAACCCGCACCGCCCTTGGCCTGCAAAACATATCCCAAACCAGAAATCCATGATAACGCTTTACAAAATAATTGTTTTCGTTTTTGAGACCGACCAGGCATTTCAACCACCAGTAGGGCGCGTGAAGCGCGTGCTTGTAGTTGACTTTCCAGCAGCTCATCCCCTGCCCCGCCAGCATCTTTTGCAGGTTTTTCTTTTTATAAATACGAATGTGACCGCCTTCATCGCTTGCGTACGCCGGAGAAATCAACCAGCAGACGCGCTCGGAAAAATAGCGTGGAACACTGACCACCAGGGTTCCCCGAGGCTTCAGCACGCGAACCAGTTCCTTCATGGCCGCTTCGTGCTCCGGAACATGCTCCAGCACTTCGGAGCAGATCACACAGTCAAAGGTTTCGTCCGCGAAGGGCATTTGCGTAATGTCGGCGCTCGTCACAGAAACCTCCCGGGAAAGCGCATCCGGCATCTCCTGAAGCGCCCGGACCGCTTCGGCCACGTCGGAGGGATTCCGGTCGATCCCGAAGATTTTCAAACCCGGCAGTTTCGCGAGCGCGCGCAGATGCCTGCCGGTGCCGCATCCGGCGTCCAGAACCGCGAATCCCGGCTTCAGCCGGAGTTCATGCAAATCAACGGTAATCATGGATCGCCTCGCGATAGACGTCGGCCACTTCCCGGGCGGCTTTCTTCCAGCTGAACACGGAATGCACGCGCGCCAGTCCCGCCTGCGCGTACTTCTTTCTTTCTTCCGGAGCATCCAGCAGATGCTCGATCGCCCTAGCCAACGCTTTCGCGTCGGCCGGCGGAACGATGATGCCGGCATCCCCCACCACTTCCGGAAGCGCCCCGCCGGAGGTGGAAACGAGCGGCACACCGCTGGCCATTGCCTCGGCCGCGGGAATGCCAAAACCCTCGTACAGCGACGGCACAACGGCAATCGTCGAGCGAGCGTAGTAGTCGGCAAATTCCTCGTTGGCGATTCGCCCGGTAAAATGCACGACGTCGGACAGACCGAGCCGGGCCACCAGGTTTTCAATGATTCCGTCTTTTTTGGGCTGACCGATCACCGTCAGCCGGATCGGCCGTTTGCGGCGAATCTGATCAACCGCTTCCAGAAGATACCTCAGTCCCTTCAGGGGCGTATCCGCGCTGTTGGTCACGATCAGGGAATTTTCCGGCCGGGGCCCGTTTTGCATGGGATAAAAGAACTCGTTATTGATGCCGTTGTGCACCACCCGGAACCTGTTTTCATCCAGCGAAAATTCCTTAGCAATGTCCTTTCGGGTGAAAGAGGACACGGTGATGATATGGGAAAAACTTCTGGCCACTTTCAGCTGCATGTTGATGAACGAATACCAGCGGTACACACGGAATTTCTGGCGCAGCGTTTTGGCCGCGTTGTATTCTTCCTGCCGGTCCACTGTGATCGGATGATGAATCGTGGGGATCGTCGGCATGACTTTTTGCGCCAGCCGGCCGATGCCGTAGGACAGACACTGGTTGTCATGGACAATGTCGTAGTCGCCGCGGCGTTGCTTCAGATAGTCATAGACCCGCTCTCCGAACGTATAAGGCTCTGGAAAGCCGCCCGCGCAGACGCTCAAAAACTCATACAGATTCAGCGGGTGGACCAGATCTCTGAAATTTTCCGGCCAGAACAGATGGTCGGGGTGATAGAGATCCAGTCCGGGGATTTGAATCAGACGGACGGGATCGTCGAGATGCGGATAGGGCGGTCCGGAGATGACGTCCACCTGATGGCCTTCATCGGCCAGCGCCTTGCTCAAATGCCTGACATACACACCCTGTCCGCCGCAGGTGGGATTGCCGCGATACGTGAGCAGACAAATCTTCAACGGCCCTGAACTCGAATTCTTTTTCACACCAGGGCCCTTTTTACGATCTTTTGAGAATTTTTTAACATCATGACAATTTCTTTCCCGGATAAACCGGCGCCGCGGGCAATGTTCATGGCCAGAGAGCGGCTCACGAAATCGCCCGGCGCGTGAGAATCGTTGTTGAGGACAAGCTGTGCCCCGTACTTTCCGGCCATCGCCGCCACGTGGCCGTTGGCGTAACTATGACCCCGGCGGGTGGTGATTTCCAGAAAAACGCCTTTTTTCGCGGCCAGCCTTGCCTCTTCGGCCGTAATCAGACCGGGGTGGGCCAGAATATCCACTCCCGCTCGAATGGCGGCCAGGTTTGTCCCGGGGGAAACCGGCTCCGTGAGGGTTTCCCCATGCACAATCACCAATTTCGCCCCCAGTTTCCCGGCCTCGAAAGCGAGCGCGGCGATGTCGGAGGGATCGACATGCGTCAGCTCCACTCCCGGAATCACAAAAATGTTCCCTTTTCCCGATATTTTTTTACAAACCCTCACCATTCGCGGAATAATGAAATCGAGATTGGAATAATCAGCATGGTCCGTAAACGCGATCGTCCGGTATCCCGCTGCGCAAGCCCTCCGGGCCGATTCCGCCGGAACAAGCGCGCCGTCGCTGAAAAGGGTATGCGTGTGCAGATCAATCACGTGCGTTCATCCTTAAAGTTCTCACTTCTTTGGCAAAAACTAGTGGTCATCTAGCAAATTTGAATGAGACAGTCAATAAAGATAACGAAATCACTGAAAATTAAATCAATGGTTTTGCTTGTCTTTTTTGAAAAAATAACTTAAAAATCATCGCGAAAAGACGCAGCCGGTATTTTTTCGATGATTTAGGGGGCCGCACCCCCCCGCGTCAACAGACTGGAAGGAGATCGTTTATGCACACCTTTACACTGGACAAACCTGACAACCTGATTGAGTGGTGGCAGGAAAGCGAAGCAAAATTTGCCGGGCGAAGAGCTTTCGGCACAAAAAACAAAAGCGGCGTTTACGAATGGGTCACCTACGCGGAAGTAGGCGCCCGCATCCATAATCTTCGTGCGGGACTGGCGCAACTGGACATCAACCAGGGAGACGTCGTCGGCATTATCGCCAACAACCGTGTGGAATGGCCCATTGCCGGCTTTGCCGCCTGGGGGCGGATCGCCCGTTTCGTCCCGATGTACGAAGCGGAGCTGGTGCAGATCTGGAAATACATCATTGCCGACAGCCAGATTAAAGTTCTGTTCGTTTCCAAACCGGAGATCTACGAGAAAATAAAGGACTTTCCCGGGGAAATTCCGACGCTGAAGCATATTTTCATCATCGATGCCGAAGGCGAAAACTCCATGGCCGCGCTCGAAAAGAAAGGCGCCGCCAAACCCGTCGCCGCGCAGATCCCGAAACCGGACGACATCGCCGAACTCATCTACACGTCGGGAACCACCGGCAATCCCAAAGGCGTTCTTTTGTCCCACGGCAACTTTACCAGCAACGTTCTGGCGGGCCTGAAAATGTATCCTGAACTGGAGGAAAACGAAGGCCGGGACGTGGTGACGCTCGCCATCCTGCCCTGGGCCCATTCTTTCGGTCAGACCGGCGAACTCTACGCGGTCATCGGGCTGGGCGGCGCCATCGGCCTGGCGGAAAGTCCCGCGACCATTGTCGATGATATTGCCAAGGTGAAACCCACATTCCTGGTCGCCGTTCCCCGCGTTTTCAACCGCATCTACGACGGCCTCTGGGCCAAAATGAACAAAGACGGCGGTCTGCCCAAAAAACTGTTCGTCATGGGGGTGGAGGCGGGGAAGAAAAGACGCGAGCTGGCCGCCCGGGGCAAATCCGATTTTCTAACCGAACTCAAATTCAGGATCGCAGACAAAATCGTCTTTTCGAAAATCCGCGAAAAACTGGGCGGCCGGGTGAAGGGCGCCATGACCGGCAGCGCCGCGATGAATCCTGAAATCGGTCATTTCTTTTTTGACGTCGGCCTGCCGGTTTACGACTGCTACGGGCTCACGGAAACGTCGCCGGCCGCAACCATGAACGCCTCCTATGCCTACCGCCTGGGGAGCGTCGGCCGGGCCGTTGATAAAGTCAAAATCGTGATCGATTCTTCGGTGGTGGAAGAAGGGGCCACCGACGGCGAAATTATCGTTTACGGCCCCAATGTCATGAAAGGCTACCACAACCGCCCGGAAGATACGGCCGCGGCAATGACGCCCGACGGCGGCTTCCGCACCGGCGACCGCGGCCGTCTGGACAAGGACGGCTACCTTTTTATCACGGGACGTATCAAGGAGCAGTACAAACTGGAAAACGGGAAGTTCTGCTTCCCCGTCTCCATCGAAGAAGAAATCTGCCTGTTGCCCCTGGTTCAGCAGGCGGTTATTTACGGATACAACCGCCCCTTCAACATTTGCATCGTCGTTCCCGACTTTGACGTTCTGAAAAAAACCGCAAAAGAAAAAGGCCTTCCGGCGGACATCCGGGAGCTGGTGGAAAGACAGGATGTCGTGGAAATGTACGGCAATGCGATCACCAATCACCTGAAAGGAAAGTTCGGCGGCTACGAAATCCCCAAGAAGTTTTTGGTCATCCCCGAACCGTTCACGCTGGAAAACGGCACGCTGACCCAGACCATGAAGCTCAAACGCAAAGTGGTTCTGGATAAATTTCAGGACCGGATTGAAGCGCTTTACCAATAAGCGAATCCGCGTCTCTCAAGCACCCACAAAAAAGCCGGCTTCTTTTTACGCAAGCCGGCTTTTTTCAATGATGACAAATGAAAGTTATTTAACTGCGTCCTTCAAACCCTTTCCGGCCTTGAATACCGGAACTTTCTTGGCGGCGATCTTAATGGCTTCGCCGGTCTGGGGGTTTCTGCCTTTACGGGCCTTTCTCTTGCTGACAGAGAAGGTGCCGAATCCCACCAGAGTCACGCTGTCGCCCTTTTTGAGCGCTTTCTGAATTGCCGCCAACGCAGCGCTGATGGCCGCATCAGCCTCTTTCTTCGTGCTTGTCACTTTTGCCACTTCTTCGACCAATTCTGCTCTGTTCATTGCTCACCCCTCTAATTTTTTTTTAAAACGATGTGACTCATTAACCTTAATTTAAAAAAAAATCTACTGTTATTTGTAAAATTCATCTGATTATTTTCGTTTATTTTTTAGGTCTGAAGCGGTTTTGAAGCCTTTTCCCCTCTCAGGCGAATATCCGCTCTTCAAATTCTCCGCGTTTTAGGGTAAAGAGAAAACGCGTTCCGGAGGTTTACAAGGATGCAAATGAACACAAAAGCCATCTTGTTTGCAGCGCTTGCGTTTGCGGTCATGCCGACATGGCTTTTTGCGGAAAAGATGACCGACAATTGGCGGCTGACCGGCTACACGAAATACCGTGACGCCGTCTTTGTGGACCGCGACCGGATTTCACGGCCCGCTTTGAACCTTACGACGGCCTGGATCAAGATCGCCCCGTCGGGAAAAAGCAAGTACCTGCGCTTCGTTGCCGAATACCTGGATTCCGTCAAAAAATGGAACCCGCGATTTAAATCCGTCGAAATCCTCTGTGAAATCGATTGTTCCAGGGATTTCATCCGTTTTAAGGAATTTGTCTATCTGGACAAAGACAGAAACGTCCTTCACAGGGCCCATGAAACGGGGACGCAATGGTTCCTGATCAACCCCGGCAACACCTGGCACTTTGTCGAAAAAGAAGCTTGTAAAATCAAATAAAAAAACAGGGAGAAGAAACTATGAGCACTCAACCGGGAAAGAGCCCCACAACCTTAAGCACATCCGAATTCCTTTTGAAAACCTTTGAAATTGCACCGCGGCTTCCGTCGATGATCTTCAATCTGATCAAAGGATTGAAAAGCATCGGCGGCAAAACCAACAATTCCTGGGGTCTGGAGCTCGAAAGAATCGCAGCCCAATACCCGCAAAACACCGCGGTCAAGTCCCCGGATGGCGCCCTCACCTACCGGGAGCTCAACGAGCGGGCCAACCGTTTCGCCCACTATCTGATCTCCAAGGGCGTCAGCCGCGGCGACATTGTGACGCTTTGTTTTGAAAACCGTCCCGAACTGCTGGCCGCTTACTGCGGCTGTTCAAAGGTCGGGGCCATCGCCTCGCTGATCAACACCAACCAGCGGGGAGACTCGCTGGTGCACAGCTTCAATCTCAACCGGGGCAAAGTCGTCCTCATCGGCGAGGAATGCTGCGAATTTTTCAACGAAGCCCGCGCCGGGATCGATCTTTCCCGATCGACGCTGGGGATGCTCAGGGACACGGGACAATTCCAGCCGCAAGACATCACCGACATTACCAGTGAAGTGGAACGGCAAAACGGCGCGAACCCCTCCACCACGAAGAGCGTCGCACTGAAAGACACCATGGCGTATGTTTACACCTCCGGAACCACCGGGGGCCTGCCCAAGGCGGCCGTCATCATCAACAAGCGGGCCTTATCGGCTATGTTCTGGTTTGGAAAATTTGTCATGCCCGTAAAACCCACGGATACGATTTATATTCCGCTTCCCTTTTTCCACACCAACGCCATCACCGTCGGATGGCCGCCGGCGCTGTACAACGGAGCGGCCGTGGCACTGCGCAGAAAATTCAGCGCCAGCAAATTCCTGGACGACGTCCGGCAGTTTCAGGCGACCCACTTCATTTACGTGGGGGAGGTCTGCCGTTATCTGATGGCGACGCCCGCAAAGCCCGACGATCATCAGACGACGCTGAAATACATCTGCGGAAATGGATTGCGGCCGGATATCTGGATGCCTTTCAAAAAGCGGTTCGGCATTGAAAAAATATATGAGTTTTACGGCGCGGCCGAAGGCGTGGGTGTTTTCACGAACTTCCTGAACATCGACTACAGCGTGGGCACCAGCGTGACGCCTTTCGCCATCGTGGCTTACGACACGGAAAACGACCGGCCCGTCAAAGGCGAAAAGGGCTTTTTGAAAAAAGTCGGCAAGGGAGAAACCGGGCTTCTGATCATGGAAATCTCCGAAAAAACTCCCTTTCCCGGCTATTCGGACAAGAAAAAGACGGAAGAAAAAATATTCCGCAATGTGTTCCGCAAAGGCGATCTGTGGTTCAACACCGGCGACATGCTCCGGAATATGGGTTTCCGCCACGCGCAGTTCGCCGACCGGCTGGGCGACACCTTCCGCTGGAAAGGCGAAAACGTGGCCACGCAGGAAGTCGAAAAAGCGATCGATACGTTCCCCGGCGTCAAGCAGTCGGCGGTTTACGGCATCAGCCTGCCCGGCAGCGATGGAAAGGCCGGCATGGCCGCCGTCATTCGGGATGAAAATGCGCCACTCGATTTGTCGGGGCTGGTGGCTCATCTGAAGACGAGCCTGCCGAAATACGCCGTGCCGCTCTTCATCCGTTTCGTACCGGATTTTGAATGGACCGCCACGCACAAAATCAAGAAAACGACCCTCAAGAACGAGGCCTATGATCCGGAGCGGGTCAGGGAGGAACTGTATGTGCTTCTGCCGGGAAACGAAACCTATGTTCCCGTCAGTGAGGAAATTCATCGCAATATAACGGCCGGAACGTATAAATTTTAACGACCGACGCCGTCTTTGGCGAAGGCTACGGCAAGGCGCCAGGGCGTGCCGTGCAGTTCCACGGTGCGCCATTCCACGGCTTTGGTGATCGGCGCCTCCCCGACTTTTCGGTAAAAACGGTAAACGCCCGATCTTTCGCGGACGGCGGCCATCCTGCGGCAAAGCGCAACCAGTTCCGGAAACGGTTGGTATAACGGATCGGTGAAGATGTTGAGGCCGATCTGTTTCGTATCCACGTCATAAATAAAAAGGCCGTCGGTCTGCATCAGGAAAATGGAAACCGGCATGTAGGCGGAGATCGGTCCAATCATGCTTGAAAGAAGATGTTCCGGCGCAAACAGAGCCGAAACCGATCCCGAAAATATACGGTCTTTTGAAAACACGGGATGATGAATCACGACCGCACGGGGTCCTTCCACGGACTGAAATGAGAAGCTCAATACCGGATACCAGCTCTTTTCCAGCGTCTCGATAACTTCGACCGTGGCATTGGAGTACGCGGACACCAGGTCTTTCTGCAGCTCGAAGTCCTTCACTTCCGTCGCGGACGAGACATAGGTTCTGACCGATTCGACAGCGTTTCGCTTCGCTTCGGTAAGCGCCGCGGTTTCCGTCTGCTTGCGGGATTTGTCGTCCCCCATGCAGGCGGAACCCTCCGCAATCTTAATGGTAGATTGCGCGGCACAAACCGGCGCCGCGGCCAAAATCAGCAAAGCCAAAACAAATAATATCTTCCGCATGGAACCTCCTTCAATTTGCTGAGCGCAATTGCAATCCGGTACGGCATTTTCTGATGTTTTATCGGGCATGGCGAATTTCTTCGCCGAAAGCCGATTCGGGCTTACTGATTTCTTTTCTTTCGTAAAAGACAACGCCAACGCGTCGGATGTGATCGAGAACATCCTGATCCTGGATGTCCTTCAGAATGGAAAGGTCAAAACTGTACGGCAGAAGCAAGTCGTCGATATCATCCATAATTCTATACAGGACTTCCATCGTCAGTTTGTCGCCGCCATCCAGCGTGAGATCTACATCAGACCCGTTTTTATAGTTTCCTTTGGCGCGCGATCCATACAGAACAGCCTTTTCCACCTGGGGATAGCGGCTAAAGATTTCACAGATTTCCTCCGTGGTGGATTCTTTCAATCCGTGTTTCATGCCGTCTCCTGATTGATTTTTGATTTCAATTCTGCAAGGAGCCTTCCGAATTCCGTATAATAATTTTCCAGAATCGCCTGAACAATCTTTTGAGCGATATTTCTATTGTAGGTATGGGAGGTGAGATTTCTGCTTTGGATCATACTCATCCAGGCGTCGCCGTCTTCAATGAGGCCTCGTTTGAATGCTTCGCGGCTGCTGTCTTTAGAGCCGTAAAGACCGCGCGCGCCCTGTTCCTCCAGGAAGTCTTTCAATACGTTCCACGCCAGTTCATGGGTGAATTCGAAAGCCTGAATGATTCCCTGTTCTTCAAGCTCGCTCAGCGGGCGTTTTTTAGAAAGCTCCACGGCCCTTTCCAATTGAGTATACGCTTGTTCAAAATGTTTGAAACGCTGAATCCAGCGAACATCCTGTGAAGCCATCAATCATACTCCTTGAATTAACGCCCGCGACAGCCGCCTTGATTTTGTGATCACCAATATCATGATATCAAATAAAATCAAAGACAGAATAAAGACTTGTGTGCCTTACTGCCGGCGGAAAATTACACCTGTCATGAATCATCTCACTGACGAAAAACTGAAAAATGCTCAATCGACATCCCGCAAAAAATCCCCGACCACGGCGGCAAAAATTTCCGGGCGTTCGATCTGATGCAGATGGGATGCCTTTGGAATGACGGCCCGAATTTCCGCCAATTCGGCGACATAATTTTCCACCGAATAAAAATTTTTGTCCGCGGCCCGGTCACTTTTGCCGCAGCCCGACTGATCGTAGAAAAACACCGAACGGTCCTTCCGCAGCGGCTCGATACCGTCGTCCGTGCTTAAAAAACCGGGGCCGCCGTGGAGGACGAGGATGGCGTCTTCTTCCCGTCTTTACCGTGAACTCTGTACCAGAGGCTTCCGTTGGCCGTGTGAATCTTTCCTTCGCTGCTCTTCAATCGATTTTTCCTCCCTTGGAAAAAGTGTAGTTCCTGCTTCCGAAAATCGTCCTGACGTTCGCCTCCCCTTCAATGCGATAGGGAATGTTCTTGTCGGCGATCACGGCCCGAAGGCTTTCGTTCCAGTTTTTGAAGCCGGCCACGACCGGCGTCTGAACCCGGACGGCGGAATCAGCGGGAATCCGGACTTCCTTTTCCAGGCGTCCGCTTCCGATTTCACGCTCGTTTAAAAAAAGCTTGTACTGAAAAGACCGGATTGTCAGATCGAAGCGGTTCGGATTCTGCACGTCCAGATCGAGGACCAGATGGATCTCCGTCAGGGAGCGGGGATGTAGCGAAACCCGGCGCAGCTGCACGGAAGGTTCTTCCATCATCCAGCCCGCACAGGACAAAAGCAGCAGGCACAAGCCTCCGAAAATGATAAGATATCGTTTTTTCATGGCGAAACTATATGAAGAACGGATGACGTTGTCAATAAAATTGTCCAATACTGGCAGTTGACCCGACCGAATCCTGTCTATATACTGGCGTCGTATTTCGCCGGTCGTGACAGCTGGGAAAGTTTGGCGCGCATGACAAAATCAAGCGGCATTGGATCTGGGGCATCGGTATCATGGTGGTATTTCTCGGCCTGCTGACTCATCGCCTGGAGTTCTTCCGGGAAAAACCGGCGGCGGCGCCCGGGCCGCAAACGGTTCAAATTTCCCGTTCGCCGGAATCCTGGATGAATGTTTACCAGAACGGAAAAAAGATCATCGCTTTCGTTCCGGACAGGCCCTTTTTATACGAAAAACTTACCGGCATGGAGTTTTTGAAATTCATCGCGGATTTATACCGCGTCGATCTCCGGGTTTTCTCCCGCAGAGCCCCGGAACTGCTGGAGCAGCTTGCCCTCCGTCAATGGAAAGACGAAATCGTCGAGGCGTATTCCCACTCCAGAATGCACGGACACAGCTTTTCCCTGCCGCAAATTCTCTGGTTTGTCTTGTCCTTTGGCCTCGCGCTGTTTCTATGCGTGTTTGCAGTCTTTTATCCCATGATGCTGGGCGAGAAAAATCTGTTGAAAAGTTGATCGCGGGCCCGTTTTCGCACAGGGCAAAAGAAGCCCGGGAGATCGTCAGAAGCTGAAAATTATCTTGATTTTACTTGCCGGATACGTTAATACAGCCCGCATTCTGCAAGAACCAGTTTCATCAGATCTTTCGCTGATCCTGTTGAGATAATGGAAAGGAGTTTTCATGGCAAAGTACGAATCCAAGCAACTTAGAAACCTGGCCATCATCGGCCACGGCGGTACGGGCAAAACCTCTCTTTGTGAATCTCTTCTGTATGTTACCGGAAAAAGCGAGCGGCTGGGCCGTGTTGACGACGGCTCTGCCACGATGGACTATGAGCCTGAAGAGCAGAAAAAACATGTTTCGATCTCGTCGGCAGCCAACTTTATCGAATGGGACAAGCATAAAATCAATATCATCGACACCCCGGGCGATTCCAACTTCACGTTTGACATCAAGTGTTCCCTGAGCGTTGTGGACAATGCGGTCGTGGTCATCGACTCCGTGGGCGGCGTGGAATTCCAGACGCAGAAAGTATGGGAAATGGCTGACGAATATTCCCTGCCCCGCATGATTTTCATCAATCGCATGGACCGGGAAAGAGCGGATTTCAACAAAGTACTGGAAAGCATCAGGACCAAACTGAAAAAGAAAGGCACCCCGCTTTGTCTGCCCATCGGCGCGGAAGACAAGTTTCAGGGCATCGTGGATCTGATCGTCATGAAGGCTTACACCTTCGCCGACAACAAAGGAACGGGAAAAGCCATGGATATTCCGTCCGATCTTGCCGAGGAAGCAGGCGCGCTGCGAGCATCGATGGTGGAAGACATTGCCGAAGCCGACGATGAATTGATGAATAAATACCTGGAAGCCGGCGAACTTTCCGCCGAGGAACTCAAAGCCGGTTTAAGAAAGGGTGTGTTGTCGGGCAGCATCGTTCCGGTGATTTGCGGTTCAGCCGTAAAAGGCATCGGCGTTACCCTGCTTGCGGATCTGGCCGCCAGTTCCTTCGCCTCTCCCGTTGACCGGGGCCTCATGAAAGGCAAAAAGCCCGGTACGGACGCGGTTGAAGAAAGACAACCGTCGGAGAACGCCCCTTTCTCGGCCATTGTTTTCAAAACCATCGCCGATCCCTACGCGGGCAGGCTGACGTTGTTCCGGGTCTATTCCGGAAAGCTCAATTCCGATTCGGCGGTGTATAATTCAACGAGAAAAATTACGGAAAAATTCGGCCATATATTCTTTTTGGAAGGCAAAAACCAGAAACAGGCGGAAGTGCTGATTCCGGGCGACATCGCCGGGGTTGCCAAATTAAAGGAAACGGTCACCGGCGACACGCTGTGCAACGAGAAGAACCCCGTTATCTTTGAGAAAGTCGCCGTTCCGCCGCCGATCATGTCTTTTGCCGTGGAGCCGAAATCCCGGGGAGACGAAGACAAGATTGCGTCCTCGATTCACCGCCTGACGGAAGAAGATCCGACCATCGTCTTTTCCCGCAATATCCAGACCAAGGAAATGATTCTCTCCGGAATGGGTCAGGTGCATATTGAAGTCAACATTGAAAAAATGAAAAGAAAATTCGGTGTCGAAGTCAACCTGAACACGCCGAAAGTCCCCTACCTGGAAACCATCAAAGGCAAAACCAACGTCCAGGGCCGTTACAAGAAACAGTCCGGCGGACGCGGCCAGTTCGGCGACTGCACGATTGAAATCGAACCCCTGCCGCGCGGCGCGGGTTATGAATTCCTGGATAAAATCGTCGGCGGCGTTATTCCCGGTCAATACCGCCCGGCGGTGGACAAAGGGATTCAGGAGGCGGCGGCCAAGGGCGTCATCGCCGGCTACCCCGTCGTGGATTTTCGAATCTCTCTGGTCTTCGGTTCCTTCCACACCGTCGATTCTTCGGAAATGGCCTTCAAAATCGCGGGCTCCATGGCCTTTCAGAAAGGCGTCATGGAATGCCAGCCGATTCTTCTGGAACCGATTGTCAATATCGCCATCGAAGTCCCGGATGAATACATGGGCGACGTCATCGGCGATCTCAACAGCCGCCGCGGGCGCGTTTCCGGCATGGACACCAGCGGAACCAATCAAGTGATCAAAGGACAGGTGCCGCTCGCGGAAATCCTGAAATACGCCCCCGACCTGCGCTCCATGACCAGCGGGCGGGGCAACTTCACCTATACCGATTCGCACTATGAAGAAGTCCCCTCCTACATCGCGGACAAGATCATCGCGGATTCGAAAAAAGAAGCGGAAGACTGATGTTCTCTGCCGGAATCATCACGGTGAGCGATAAAGGCTCGCAGGGGAAACGGGAAGATCAAAGCGGCCCCGTCATTGCCGAACTGCTGACGGGCGCCGACGTTTCCATCAGGAAAACCATCATCATCCCCGACGAAATCGATCAAATTTCACAAGCCATTGTTCAATTTGCGGATGTGGAAAAGCTGGACCTGATTTTGACGACCGGCGGCACAGGCGTGAGCCCGCGTGATCTGACGCCGGAGGCCACTCTTAAAGTATTGGATAAAGAAATTCCCGGAATAGCAGAAGCCATGCGGGCCGCCAGCATGAAAATCACGCCGCATGCCATGATCTCCCGCGCTGTCGCCGGCATCCGCGGACGATCTCTGATCATCAATCTGCCCGGCAGCCCCAAAAGCGCAAAAGAAAATCTCTCCGTCATTATGCCCGCGCTCGCGCACACCATGGAAAAAATTCAGGGCGATGAGAGGGATTGCGCGACAGTGCTCCAGACAACCCGATAACCGCTTTCTTTTTTCAAGGAGGATCCGCATGAAAAGAAACGTGGGAACCATCGACAGGATCATTCGCCTCGTCATCGCGGTTCTTTTAATCGTTGCCGTAATCGCGGGTTGGATCGGCGGCATTGCCGGCGTTGTCCTTTGCGTCCTTGCCGGCATGCTTCTTTCCAGTGTGGCGTCGGGATACTGTCCGCTCTACCCCATATTGGGCATTAAAAAGACGATGTAGCGGACCCATTCAAAAAATTTCCTTCCAAGAATCTTCAGTTAGTCTCCAAGTCAGAATATTGATGCGCCGGTTAGATGTTTTGGCTTTGTCGGATTTGGGTCACGTCAATGCCGTTCTCTGTTAAAAACTGCAGCGCGTTTCGCTGATGCGTTCCCGGCCAGAAGATTTTCCGGCATTGGGGGCACCTGGTATATGCCGTGCAATGCTCAAAAACATATTCCGGCACCAGGTTCCGAACGCTTTCCCGCTCCAGGGAAACCAGTTTTTGATTGCAGGAAAGACAAAGAGTGCAAAAGTTTTGCGCCTGAATTTCCAATGACAATTTTTGGAGAACAAAAGACAGTTGCTTTACTGTGGCAGCATCCGGCAGCAGAAGCAGACGCCCGGAAAACTGCCGCTCCATGAGGTCTCTTCTGCGCGTGAGCAAAATCCGGCCTTCACCCGCCGCCTGCCGCATCAAAGGCCGACCCGCTTCTCCACGGACGCAGACCGTGTCAAAGCCCAGCAGTCTGAGCCACCGGGCCAGTCCCGCGAGCGTTGCGTCGGCGAGAAATTTCATTGGGGTGTTCATTCCGGAGGGGCGGGTGTTTTCTTCCAGTCCTCAATCATCGGGGGGGCTTCGTGTTCCCTCAGCTCCTTGCGTAAATCGCGAATCACCTTGTTTTGCTTGGAAATGGTGCGGTTGAGCCGAAATCTTTCCACGATGCCCAAAAAACCGGTAATGACAACGCCCACCAGCAGGGCGACAAAAATGAGCATGTAGGCCGGAACGACCAGATCCTGAAGGTAATAATATTTAATGGTAACCGGCGCCGCGTTAAATTGTGAAAAGGTCACTATAAAGAAAGCAAATGCAATTGTGATGATCAAATAAAATATCTTCATTGCGTTTTAAACCTCCCGGCAATATTTTTCAAACAGGGGGATCAACGTCGCGGCGGTGGTGGCCAGGTCCTGCGGAATGACGCGGACATTGCCGACAACGCTCATAAAATTGGTATCGCCTTCCCAGCGGGGAATGACGTGAACATGGACATGTTCGGCAATCCCCGCGCCGGCTGCTTTGCCCAGATTCATACCGATGTTAAAGCCCTGGGGATTCATCGCCTCCTTCAGAACTTTGACGGAGATATCCACCAGACTGAAAATTTCTTCCCGCTCCCCCGGAGTCAATTCGACAATGGCGCCCAGATGGCGCATCGGAATAATCATCAAATGGCCGTTGACATAAGGGTAACGGTTCAGCATGACAAAGCAGGTCTTCCCTTCAAACAACACATAATCTTCGCAGCGAAGAGAATTTTTACAAAACACGCATCCTTCCTGTTTTTCACACATGAGATATTCCATTCGCCACGGCGCACACATTGTTTCCATTGGTTCAATCCCCGATCCCTTTGGGTCCCGCTATTTGAGATTGATAATTCTTCCGTTGATTTCAGGCCCCACTTCCAGGATTCCGACGCTGCGTTGTCCGGCAAACCGCTGATCCAGCGCGGAACCCGGATTGAAAAAATAAATGCCGTCGATGCGCCTGTTGACCGGATAATGCGTATGGCCGAAAACGATGCAATCCACCTTCCCCAGTCTGTCGGCCAGCCTTCTTTCCATGCCCGCAGGCGACCCCCATCCGTGAATCAACGCGACGCGAAATCCCCCAATGTCCATCATCCGCTGCTCGGGCAGTTGCTCTCTGACTCGCGGGCCGTCCATGTTGCCGCAAACCGCCTTCACATCCTTTTCGCCGAAAAGCTCCAGAACGGATAAATCCACCAGATCGCCGGCATGAAAAATGAGGTCAACATCCGAAAAATGTTCGTCGATAATGTGCTTCAGGTCCCGGTTAAAACCATACACGTGCGTATCGGACAACACGCCTATCCTAACGGTATTATCCTTCATGGTCTTGGTGGGATACTTAACGGTAAGACGAAAAAATTACAAGCGTTATTTATCAAAGGACAGCCGTCCGTATGCTTTTGAATTGACTTTGGTCAAAAGGCGGGCTAAACTGCGAACCATGGCCGGACGAGAGGATTCTCCAAGTAAAATCATAGACAAAGAAACAGCTTTCCAGCGCATTTTCGCATTGCGCAAAGCCATCGAATATCACAACTCGCGATACTACCAAAAGGACGCGCCGGAAATATCCGACGCCGAATACGACCGTCTGATGAAGGAGCTGCAGGATCTGGAATCCCGCTATCCGGACGATGAGCTGGCATTGTCTCCGACGCGGCGCGTCGGCGCCGCCCCGCTTTCCAAATTTGCCTCCTTCACCCACCTTGAACCCATGCTGAGCCTGGCCAACGCATTTGACGCCGAAGGAATCAGGGATTTTGATTCGCGCGTCCGCCGTCTGGCGAAGATTGAGCGCGTGGAATACGTGACGGAGCCCAAGCTGGACGGCCTGGCCGTGAATCTGATTTACGAAAACGGACGGTTCCGACGCGGCGCGACGCGCGGCGACGGCGCCGTGGGCGAAGATGTTTCGCAAAACCTCAAAACCATTGTCTCCCTGCCCCTGAAGATGAACAACGGCGCCTCTCTCCCCGTCCCGGAACTTATCGAAGTCCGCGGGGAAGTTTACATGGAAAAAGAACCGTTTGAAAAGCTCAACCGGCGCCGTGCGGAGGAAGGCGAAGCTCCTTTTGCCAATCCGCGCAACGCCGCCGCCGGATCGCTTCGCCAGCTGGATCCGAAAATCACCGCCCGCCGCCCTTTGAATATTTTTTTCTACGGCGTGGGCGCCGCCGGCAATGCGGCCTTTGCCGACCACTGGGAAATTCTGGAAGCGCTTGCCGCGTGGGGATTTACGGTCAATCCGCTCGTCCGGAAGGTGCCGGATATTGACGCATGCATCGCCTATTTTGAAGAGATCGGTTCGATCCGCTCCGGCCTTGCCTACGACATCGACGGCGTCGTGCTGAAGGTCAACAGCCTGGAGATCCAGAACATTCTGGGCAGCGTGTCTCGCTCTCCCCGCTGGGCGCTGGCCTGCAAATTTCCGGCCGAACAGGCCGTCACGGTGATCCGCGACATTATCGTCCAGGTGGGAAGAAGCGGAACGCTGACGCCCGTTGCCGTGATGGAGCCGGTCAATGTTGGCGGGGCTGTAGTCAGCCGGGCTACGCTGCACAACGAGGATGAAATTTTGAAAAAGGACATCCGCATCGGCGATACGGTGCTGATACAGCGCGCGGGAGACGTGATCCCGGAAGTCATCAGCGTTTTGGCGGGGAAAAGAACAGGCGGAGAAAAGGAATTCCGCATGCCGCGCGCCTGTCCGGAGTGCGGCTCGGAAGTCGTCCGTCAGGCCAACGAAGCCGCCCATCGCTGCGTCAATCTGTCCTGCCCCGCACAGTTGAAAGAACATATCCGGCATTTCTCATCGCGCGGCGCGATGGATATTGAAGGTCTGGGAGAAAAATTGTCCGCGCAGCTTTTCGACGCGAAGCTCATCGCCGACCCCGCGGACCTGTATTTCTTAACGAAGGAACAGCTGCTGGGGCTGGATCGGCAGGCGGAAAAATCCGCGGAGAATCTCCTCAACGCGATTGGACGCTCCAGGGCCCCCGCGCTGGACAAGTTTATTTTCGCACTTGGCATCCGCCACGTCGGGGAACGGACCGCCAGGCTCCTGGCCGAACATTTCGGCAACCTGGATGCGCTCAGGAGCGCCGATTGTGAAGAATTGACGGCAATCAGCGAAATCGGCCCGGAAATCGCCCAGAGCATTCTGGAATTTTTTGCGGAGGCCAAAAACAGAACCGTTCTGGAAAAGTTTCAGCGGGCCGGTCTGTCCCCCCGAGCCCTGCCCCCCCCCGTTCAGGCGGGCCTGCGGGGCAAATCTTTTGTGTTCACCGGTTCCCTGGAAAGCATGGGGAGAAATGAGGCCAGGACCGTCGTTGAGTCTCTGGGCGGCATCGTCCACTCCTCCGTAACGGGCAAAACCTCGTATGTGGTCGCGGGGAGCGATCCGGGGTTAAAACTGGAAAAGGCCAGGAAACAAAACATCACGGTCATCAGCGAAGAAGAATTTTTAACCATGGCCGGCAGGCCGATCCACCGGCTGGCGTGAATGATTGTTCATCCTATCCGGGCCGCCGCCCTTCAGTATGGTGGTTATGAAAAGAATGCACGTTTTTATTTCAGGTCGTGTTCAGAGGGTTTTCTTTCGCGCGGAAACGCTGCGAACCGCGTTGAGCTTCGGCCTTACGGGCTGGGTGCGCAACAGGGAAGACGGCCGCGTCGAAGCCCTTTTTGAAGGGGAAGACGAAAGCGTGGACCGGATGCTGGCGTGGTGTCGCCAGGGCCCCCCGCACGCGCGCGTGGACCGCGTGGACGTGGCGGAAGAACCCTGGAGGGGAGATATTAACGATTTTCGGATAAAAGATTTTTAACCCGCAACCAGCTGCCGAAAAACCTGCCTGGATGAATTGGAAAAAACTTGACGAAGCAAACTTCGGTTTTATACAGCAGGCGCAGGGCACAACCCCGACAACCCTTTAACGGGTAAACCGGTTTACGGAAAAGAGCAGAAGGAGGTTTACATGTCATTTGCAGATCGAAACAACCCATACAGCTTCAACGACTTCCTGGCCTGGCGAAAGTCGGTCGATTACTATGCCGATGATCCGTTCATTCAGAAAGTCGTGCGCCATTTTACCGGTGACCTGTGGCAGACGGTGGATGCCGAAGCGCGCGCCGTCTCCAAAAAAGCTTCTTTCCGCTGGCGGGACATGTCCGAGCGGATCGCCCGTCCTGAGGAGCGCCCCTACATGCTTCATTATGACGGTCACCACAACCGCATCGACCGGATCGTGCGGCCTCATGACACGGAAATCATGGAAAGAGAGATTTTTTCAGAGGCGTTTTTTACGGACAAAACCCCTCCCTGGGTTAAGCTGATCAAGATGTTCATCATTTATCAGAACGGCGAAGCCTGCATCGGCTGCCCCGTCACCTGCACGGAAGGCCTGGTCGAACTGCTCGTCAAATACGCCGATTCGCCGGAAACGAAGGAAATCCTCCGGCACTGCAAGGAAGGCGTCGACGGCTATTTCGCCATCGGCGCCCAGTACCTCTCTGAAATCCAGGGCGGATCGGACGTTCCGTCCAATGTCCTGGAAGCCGTCAACGAAAACGGCGTCTGGAAGCTTTACGGAACAAAATTTTTCTGCTCGGCCACGCACGCGGATTACGCCGTGGTGACGGCCAAGCCCGTCGGTTCCGAAAAGGTGGGGTTGTTTGTCGTGCCGTCCTGGCTGCCGGGAAACAAGGAAAAGGAAATCCGCAACGGCTGCACCATCGACCGGATCAAGTGGAAGCTGGGCACCAGCGAGCTGACCACGGCCGAACTCACCTTCCAGGGCGCGGTGGCCTATCCGGTGGGGCCGCTGGACAGGGGCGTCGCCAACGTAGTGGGCATCGTGCTCACCTATTCGCGCCTGACCGTCGGGCTTTCCGCCGCGGCATATATGACGCGGGCCGTAAGGGAAGCTGAAAAGTACATCTCCTTCCGGGATGCCTTCGGCCTCAAGCTGAATTCGTTTCCCCTCGTGGCTGTGCAGCTCAACCGGATCCGGCAGACCACCCGGAGAACGACCGCCGGCGCCTTCAAGCTGTACCGCGACTTTCTGAAGCTCGAAGGCGGCCTTAAAGGTAATCAGGGCGGGAACGAACCGCTGCCCGCGCGCCGCCGCCGCTTCAATATCCGCGAACTCATCATGCTGCAGAAAATCGCCGCCTCCTGGGACTGCACCGATGTCCTCCGCGAAGCCATGTCGCTGTTCGGCGGCCATGGCGTGATGGAGGATTTCTCCTCGCTGCCCCGCCTGTATCGTGATTCGGCAATCAACGAACTGTGGGAAGGCCCGCGCAACGTGCTGCTCACACAGATCCACCGCGACCTTCAGCAGGCGGCCGCGTGGTATAAACCGGAAGAATTCGTTGCGGAGATTCTCCAGGGACTGGAGGAGGCACACGTTAAAGAGATGGCGGAAGAAATTCAAGCGCTGGTTGCTCACCCGCATCTGTTTGGAATGGACGATGCCACGATCGACGTCTGCCGTCGCTGGGACGCCTTTTGTCAGAAGTTTTTCCACGCCTATCAGGATCTGGCAATGCAAGAGTTGGAAAAACAATCTTAATGAAGGAGGAGCGAAATAAATCTGGGAGCAATCTTGGAGGGCAATACGCGAAAGAGTCCGGAAAGGCATTGTATTGTTGCTACGGGGACGACGCTTATACCCAAGGATCAGGTCCGTAAGGACGGCTCCATCGGTCGTTCCGGCCTTCCCGGCTGTGACATTGTCGTGATGAAAAACAGCGGCGAAGTAGCCGGACCGGGTGAGGTCGGCGAAATCTGGTTGAAGGCGGACAGCATGATGAAAGGCTATTTCCAGGACCCGGAGTCGACAAAAGAAGTCTTCGAAAAGGGATGGTACAAAACGGGCGACGTGGCCCGCCTCGATGAAGACGGCTATCTTTTCATGGTGGACCGCACCAAGGATATGATTGTGACGGGCGGTGAAAACGTCTATTCGAAGGAAGTGGAGGATGTCATCGCGGCCTTCCCGGGCGTCGCCGCCGCGGCCGTGATCGGAATCCCCCACAAGGAATGGGGCGAGACGGTTGCCGCCTTTGTGCTGCGGGGCAAGGACGCCGATCTTACCGAGGAGAAGCTGCGGGAGTTCCTCGGCGACAAGCTGGCGAAATATAAGATCCCGCGAACCATTCAATTTGTCGAAACGCTGCCCTACACACCCAGCGGCAAGATCATGAAATACAAGTTGCGGGAAGAATACGCAAAGTAAGGAGGTTTTATGTTTGATTTTTTATTGACAAAAGAGCAGATCCGTCTGCGCGACGAGGCACGGGATTTCGTAAAGTGGGTGCCTCGTCAAATGGTTCTGGACATGGACGCAGACGTCATCAAATTTCCCAAGGAATTCCTCCGGGAGGCGGGCCGCCGTAATCTCTTCGGCTGCCGCTACCCCAAGGAGTGGGGCGGGCGCGGCATGGACTGGGTAACCACCGCGGCCATGCTCGAGGAGATCGGCACGCTCGGTTATGAATTTGCCTGCGTCTTCGGCGTCGGGGCGGAACTGGTCTGCGACGCGATCATCCAGCACGGAACGGACGCCCAGAAGGAAAAATACGTGAAACCCCTTCTCCGGGGGGATATCTTTGCCGCGGAGTGCCTCACCGAACCGCGCGGAGGTTCGGATTTCTTCGGCGCCACCACCAAGGCGGAAGATCACGGCGATTATTTCCTGTTAAACGGCCAGAAGCGATTCATCGTGGGCGGCGAGGGAGCGGATTATTTTCTTGTCTATGCCCGAACAAATTTTACCCCCGGAGTAAGATCGCAGGAAGCCATCACCGCCTTTATCGTGGATCGGGGTCCCGGCGTCGATACGAAATATCTCTACAATCTTATGGGGTGCCGGGGCGGCGGCACGGCACGCCTGGTTTTCAAGGATGTGAAGGTGCCGAAGGAAAACGTTCTGGGAACCGTCAACGGAGGACACAGAGTTTTCAACACCATGATGATTCCCGAACGGCTGGGAACCGCCATCATGACCCTCGGTTCGGCCCGCGTCGCCCTGGAGATCGCGACACATTACACAACGCGACGCAAAGCGTTCGGCTTCACGATCAACACTTTTCAGGGGGTAAGCTTTCAGGTTGCCGAGGGCGCCATGCTGCTGGATGCAGCCCGCTCTCTGGGATACACAACCTGCAGGGCCGTCGATGCGGGAGAAGACGTCAAACGCGTGCGGCGAATGATTTCCGAATCGAAAAAGTTTATCACCGAATCCTGCCAGAAGGTCGTCCACAACGCCATGCAGGTGGTGGGCGGCATCGGATACACGAATGTGTTTCCCATTGAACGCATTTACCGCGATGTCCGTCTGGCGTCCATCTGGACGGGGACGAGCGAGGTGATGTCGATGATCATCGCCCACGAGTGGTACCGCGAGCAGAAAAAAGCGAGACAAGAGGCCAAGATGCGCGATTTTGAGGCCGACGCCGCCGAAGCTTTTGCGGAAGAGGAAATCATTTACGAATAAAAGAAAGCGGAGGGGGACACAACACTTAACTCCAATTGAGCGTTGTGTCCCCCGAAATAATCCTTCGTTTTGGGAGGGGTCATTTTCTCGCCCGCCGCCAATCTGGATATTGACGCCAGGATCAAGACTGGACTCACCGAAACGGAAATAGACCGGGTATTCATGGGGACATTACGTTCCGGTTTTGAGCGGACGGCAGCACCGCTTTTTCAAAAAAAGTTCATCCGTTTGATGCACCCTTCCTGTTAGAGGGCATTCGTTAGCTCATAACGTGATACTCTCTTGCAATTGTATTTTATTACATTGGGCAAATTTCCTATAAATTACCCGCCTGGTTGGGTAGTGTAAAATAATTTGTGTAAAAAGATAGAAAGAAGGAAGCAGAAAAAATGAATGAACCACCCGGGCGGCCTGTTTTGTAAAGGGATGGACCAACCAACCCAAACGGCAGGCGGCTCCGGACGGTAAAAAGCGAAAAAAGATAGGAGAAGAAGGTTAAACAGTAAAGGATTTAATGAAGCTGGCGCATTAGCAAAATATGGCCAGGGTCTGTAAACGCATGGGCGTCCCGCAACCGGAACGCTCATGCAATGAGAATGACAAAGGACGCCCTGAGAAATGGAATGACTACAAAAAGAAACGCATTTATTTGGAGGCTTTTTTAATTTTGTTTTTGGCATCCACCAGAATGCATTTGGGCTTCCAGGTTTTGGCCTCCGCATCGTCCACCGCCACGTAAGTGACGATGATGACCAGGTCGCCCTTGGCGACTTTGCGCGCGGCGGCGCCGTTGAGACAGATCGTGCCGGAGTTTCGCTTGCCCTTGATGATATACGTCGAGAACCGCTCTCCGTTGTTGACGTCGTATATCTCCACCTGTTCATAGGGCACCATGTTCGCTTCTTCCATCAGCTTCTCGTCAATCGAAATGCTGCCTTCATAATGCAGATCAGCATCCGTTACGGTGGCGCGATGGATTTTCGATTTCATCATAAATCTCTGCATGGCTTCTTTTCTCTCTCCCGTCCCCAAAATTTTTTACGCTTCAAGCTCTTCGCCCAAAACGGAATTATCAATCAGCCGCGTTTTCCCCACTTTGACGGCCAGGGCCATCACGACCTCTCCCTTGATCTTCAGGACGTCTTCCAGGGTGGCCGCGTCGCATATTTTAATATAATCAATGGCGGTAAATGGCGCATTGCTGATGATTTTCTCCGCCTGCCGAATGATTTTGACGGCGTTTTTTTCGCCGTCAGCATACAGTTTCTGCGCCATCTTCAGTGAACCCACCAGCGTAAGCGCCGACGCCCGCTCTTCTTTGCTCAGGTAAACATTGCGCGAACTCATGGCCAGGCCATCCGGCTCCCGGAAGGTCGGCATGCCGACGATTTCCAGATCCAGATTCAGATCTGCGACCATGCGCCGGATGGCGGCAAGCTGCTGGTAATCTTTCTTGCCGAAAATGGCGCTGTGCGGTTTCACGATGTTGAATAATTTGCAGCAGACGGTTGTGACGCCGCGGAAATGGCCGGGCCGGGATAAGCCGCACAGATTCTGCGTGACTTTCTCCACGTTGACATAGGTCTGATAGCCTCCCGGATACATTTCGGAATTCGGGGGAAAAAAGATGACATCCACGCCGACGCCTTCAGCCATCGCGGCGTCCCGATCAAAATCTCTCGGGTATTTGGAAAAATCTTCTTTAGGGCCGAACTGGGCGGGATTGACGTAAATGCTGACGACCACGTGGTCGGCGATTCTGCGGGCTTCCTTCATGAGAGACAGATGGCCTTCATGAAAATATCCCATCGTCGGAACAAAGGATATTTTCTTGCCGGCAAGCCTTAAGCGCTCGCAATGCGACTGCATTGCTTTGACGGATTCGATGACTTTCAGGTTGTCCATAAAAAAAGCCTCCGGTCGCAAGACGAGAGGCTGAACATCTCTTTAAAGTTTTCCTTCCGTCTCAGTCCTTGCGGATCCAAGCGTTGGGGGACACTAACAATAAAAATAAACGCTTGTCAAGAAAAAAAACCCCCTTGGATCGACTGTTCCAAGGGGGCGATACTATTGGCAGATCATGGTTTTGGTTACAAATCCTTCATTTGCTGCCGGGCCTCGTGATACAGCCGCATCACACACACGAAGATCGCCAGGAAAAACAAACCGAACATGAAGTTGGGCGTCGTGCCCATGTGCTCATCCAGCTTGTACCCCAGCCAGAGGAACAGGAAGGAGGCAATCACCATCGCAAACCCCCAGGCCGAAATCATCAGGATCCCGCTCATCTTCCGG
>JAAZHX010000312.1 GCA_012510495.1 Smithella sp. | reverse complement strand
GTCCACAGTCGTGTAATCCAGTTGAACTCCAAAGTTATTAGATGAACTTGTAACATTGTCAGCCGAATACGTCAGGTACAGACGGTCATCATCGAATTTGCCGGTAGTCGAAGACTCGAAATCCATCTTTAACACAAGGTAATCATTAACAGCAAGATCTCCCCACACCACTTTGTTGGCTTCCACGCCCGACATTACGATGCCGTACTGGGCATTTGTCACACCCTTGGTACCCCCAACGCCGATACCATCTTGGACGTTCGGAGTACGGCTGTCGTTAGCAGCCCAATCACTCGAATCGAGAAGAGGGCCGTCTGCATAAGAATCGAAGTCATCTGCGATTGAATACGCATTGACAACACCGGCCACGCCCACCACTAATAATACGCTCACTACCATTTTTAGAGTACTCATCATTCCAACCTCCATAAGAAAACTCTACTCATAACGTTTACTGCAAAAGCCATTCTCTTGCAGTCAATACCAAAATCACGTTGTTAGAATCAAGTCAAGGCCGTGTGCCCGACTCAGGGCGGCCTGGCTATATCGCATTCAAGTAAACGTTCAAACTTGCCCAGTGAGAAACGTGTCGGCAATCGCGTGAGCGAACTTGAGGGCAAAACACAGCGTCCAGGGCAAAACGCCCTGATATTTACCGAATTAGAAATATTAAGGACATTAAATTGCACAACCGACACCATAGCAGCCGCAGGAAGCCGCCTTTGACGCCAACCCCTGCCAGCGAACATCGAACAGTAACTCTCCGTACCAACCGCCGCCGAAAAGCGTTCGAGTCTATGTTTCAGTCGATTAATTCTCATTGGATCGATCTACTTTCCCCCGTATCGTAGGGACCACAATCGCCGTGTATCACCCGCCCACACCCCGTGAACGTCATACCGTATACTAGCGTATCGCCGCCGCATTTTCAACAGTTTTTTTAAATTTCACATAAATAAACCCCAAAACAGTCTGTCGCGACACAGACACATTACCGTAAGTCTTTACATATCAAGTATTTGCAGTTTCGCTAATCTGCGGGGGGGGGGGCAAGCCCTGTTTTTTCCGTAGAGTCCAGATGTTTTTGGTTCTAACGGTGGTTGAGAGAGGGTCTTTCAGAAGGGGGTGCGGCCGAGGATGGCGTCTTGGAGGATGGAAGCGGCGGAGAATTCGATGGCCGAGCCGGTGGGCAGGCC
Organism: Smithella sp.; assembly: GCA_012510495.1. Classification (GTDB taxonomy): domain Bacteria; phylum Desulfobacterota; class Syntrophia; order Syntrophales; family Smithellaceae; genus UBA8904. The sequence continues at coordinate 803 of JAAZHX010000312.1, read as the reverse complement.
GCGAGCGAGGCGGGTGACTTTGACATCCATATTGCGCAGCAGCGAATGGATGTAAAGGGACGTGCCGTCGCCTTCGAGGTTGGGGTTGGTGGCCATGACGACCTCGGTGACGCCGCCGGCGCGGATGCGTTTGACGAGGGCGTCAATGGTCAGATCATCCGGCTCGACGCCTTCCAGCGGGGCGATGTGGCCGTTGAGGACGTGATAGACCCAGCGGCACAGGCCGGTTTTTTCGAGGCTGATGACGTCTTTGGGCTGTTCGACGACGCAGATGACGTTGTGCTCGCGGCGGGTGTCGGCACAGATGCCGCAGACCTCCGATTCGGCCAGATTGAAGCAGACGCGGCACTGGTGGATGTTGGTCTTGACGTCGCGGATGGCCTCGGCCAGGGCGAGGGCCTCTTGAGGCTCGGCCTTGAGGATGTGAAAGGCCAGCCGCTCGGCGGTTTTGGGGCCGATGCCGGGCAGATTGCCGAACTGCTCGATCAATTTATTCAGACTTTGGGTATAGGCCGGATTCATAAGTTACTCTGTCGGGTATTCCTCTAATTCGACGTCCGGGGCCGCCGGGTGGTCGGGTGCAGATTCCGGGGCCGGAAGGACGGTTTCGATCTTTTCAATACTGATAGGCGTTGCGTTTAGGCCTTGGAGCACCATCTGGACGGCCGGGTCGTTGAGGGCGTCGCTGCGTTGCTGCCGCGTCGGCTTGGCGGGGGCGAAGAGTTCCTGTTCGGGTTTTTCTGGCTCAAACAGCTCGGCAGCATTCGGCTCGTCCGTGTCGGCGGGTTCGTCCGGCCGGGCGG
>JAAZHX010000005.1 GCA_012510495.1 Smithella sp. | reverse complement strand
GTCAGGAAGCGGCGGTCAAGCTGTGCCGGCAGGTCGATGTGATGTTCGTCCTCGGCGGCCTGCACAGTGCCAACACCCGGAAGCTGGCCGAATTGTGCAAAAAACATAATCCGCAGACGTTTCACTTGCAAAACTGGCAGGAACTTGATAAAAAGGTACTTTTGGGAAAAACGACCGCCGGCGTAACGGCCGGGGCGTCCACCCCGGATGCGGTGATCAATGCCTTCGTGCAGAATTTGCAGGCGTTTGATTCCGACTGAAAAGTTAAAAGTTAAAAGGCAAAAGTAAAAATTAAGGAAGTGCTTTATTTTTACCTTTTTCCCTTTGCCTTTTCCCTTAACGCGCGATTGGCTGCGTGGGTCAATGCGTTTTTTTGATAAACCATTTTTTTAAAAAGTGGTCTTGCCTGACGGCGTAAATGTGGGGCGCCGGAGGGTTCTGTAACAGACTCCACAGGAGAAACAGTACAATGGTAGATCGTAACATCATCAGCAAATTGGGGTTGTCCGAAGAATTGATGGAGCAGGAAATTCAATTGCTCTTCAGCGACGAACACGAGCAGCTTCTGGACAAAGTATTGGAGACCAAGGTCGAAGCCCTCATCCCCGGCACAATCGTCAAAGGCAAGATCGTCACGCAATTCGGCAACGACGTGATCGTCGAGCTGGGCCTCAAGAGCGAAGGCATCGTCGATGCCTCCGACTTCGATTCGCCGGACGAGATCGTCCCCGGCAAAGAGATCGAAGTGCTGCTTGAGGAGATGGATGCCGAAAGCGGCATTATGCTCAGCAAGCGCAAGGCCGACCGCATCCGCGGCTGGGAACACGTCATCACCCATCACGCCGAAGGCGACGTCATCAAAGGCATGGTCAGCCGCCGCATCAAGGGCGGGCTGCTAGTCGATATCGGCGTACCGGTCTTTCTGCCGGCCTCGCAGGTCGATATCCGCAAGCCCGGCGACATCAGCCGCTTTATCGGCACCGAGATCGACTGCAAGATCCTCAAGATCGACACCGAAAACCACAACATTGTCGTCTCACGCCGCAAACTTATCGAAGAAGAACGCCAGCAGAGCAAAGAACGCATCCTCAAGGAAATCGAAGTCGGCCAGGTCCGCAAGGGCATCGTTAAGAACATCGCCGATTTCGGCGTGTTCGTCGATCTGGGCGGCCTGGACGGCCTGCTGCATATTTCCGATATGAGCTGGGGCCGCATCTCCCATCCGTCCGAAATGGTCGAACTGGATCAGGAGATCGAGTGCATGGTCATCGGCGTGGACAAAGACACCGAAAAAATCAGCCTGGGCCTCAAACAAAAGAGCTCCAGCCCGTGGGACAGCGTCGGAGACCGCTACCCCATCGGCAAGCGTGTCAAGGGAACCGTCGTCAACATTATGAACTATGGCGCGTTTATCCGTCTCGAAGACGGCATCGAAGGCCTGGTGCATATCAGCGAGATGAGTTGGACCAAGCGCATCGGTCATCCGAGCGATATCCTCCACACCGGCGACGAGATCGACGTGATGGTGCTGGATGTCAACAAGGACAAACAGGAAATCTCGCTGGGTCTCAAGC
>JAAZHX010000174.1 GCA_012510495.1 Smithella sp. | reverse complement strand
TCAAAACTTTGACAGGAAGACACCAAGTATGGTTTACTTCAAATCACAAACGCAGAAACAGGCTGCGGCATGACCATTAACCCGGAGCAGCTTCACACTTATAAAACCCTGTTCCCTGTCCGAAGAGGCCAGACCACCTCATGCTTTGCCGTCAAGACAAGGGGCGGGCAGGATTTGATTATCCACTCTGTTGACCGGATTGACGCCGACAGCTACGCGCTCAATATCGGGTACGGACGCAACGCTCTGTCACGAGGCAAGGTGGTGGCCGGGAAGTATCATCAAGGCACGATTGAGCTGACTCGCGGCGCGGCGGACAATGTGACTCTGGCGCATGAATCAATCCATTTTATGGAAGACATAGGCGTTTTGAACAGCTTGGATGTGGCGGCCTTGAGGGGGCACATCAAGCGTCTTGTCAGGGAAGGGAAGTTCGAGACACAGAATAAAGAGGATATCGGCGGCGCGGAAGACAGGGCGACGTTTATTGCCGCTGCCTTGACTTCCCCGCCGAAAGGCGCGATCGGCCGTATCATCTCCCGAATTCAGGATTTTATCGACAAGATTGTCAATGCGTTTGGAATCAGGACTGTCGGCGGAGTCATTCGGGACATCAAGACAGGGGAGGTATTCGGTTCCAAGGTTGACAATCAGTCGGAGTGGACGTATAGCTACATCCATGAAGAAAGCGCCAACAATATATCCGACGGAAGACGAGAAACCTTACGGGATAATTCCGGAAGACGAGCCGGAGTACAATACCGTCCAACCGTCGTCGGCCGCGAGAAAATCGGCGGCCTCAAAGTATCCGGCCGGATCATACACAAGCCGCAAGACGCGGCGCAAATCGCAGCGCAATACCTGAAAAAATACCCCGACGAGCATTTAATATCTCTGGTCATGGACAAAGAAGGTAAACTTCTCCATGTTTACCGTCACACTGTCGGTTTGCCCGGGTCGTCTATGGCATCGGCCCCCATCATTGCGGGAGAAGCTCTGAATACACCCGGCGCGGCGCGTATTATCGTTGCCCATAATCACCCATCACAGAGCGCCGTGTTTTCTACTGAAGACAAAACATTCTCCAAATCCCTTTCGAGCGTCCTAAAAGGATCGGGCGTTGAGCTTACGGATTCACTGGCTGTAACGACCGATAAATATTCGTCATACGCAGAAACTGAGGGGACAAGCCCAGCCAGCCTGTCTGAAGAGACGACCGGGAAAATTAACATTCCCTTGCTTGGACGGGTGTTTGAAGTAATACACAATGGCCCCAAGGTCAACAATGCCGAAGGCGCCAAATCTCACGCTGAAGCGCTCATCCCCGACGGAGGGGTTCTTGTCATGGATGGACAAAACGCCATCGCGGGCACCGTTGACATTTCCGACTTCAGTAAAATTCGGGGTAGGGTGCAGGCTGAACTGCTCAAGGCGTTCGAAAAGCGAAACGGCCGGGCCATGATTGTATATTCTCCAAACCGCGCCATAAAAAGCGCGGAAGCAAATAACTTGGCGAAATTTCTCGGAGCCGGTCAGAATGAAGTAAAACTGCTTGATATTATCGACACTGCCGGATCATGGGCGGACAAAGGGACTATGCCGCAGAGCAGTTGGGGCAACGTCGAGTTTTATTCTTATCAGATCCCCTCTGCGGAACAAGGGCGGCAGGAATCAATGATTGTTGACTGGGAAAGAAAAGGCGAAGGGCGATCCCAGGGGAACCCCAACCCGACTTCCCCTGCCTCAGCGAGCCCTGGCTCTCGACAAGGGACATTCCGAGATAAAGATATCACTTCCGACGGAAAAGTCAACCCTGAAAAGTATTCTATACGCCGCCAGCAGGACCCGCCTGTGTCTCGTGACCCAAAGATTTTGAACACATATCTGAAGGACGAAACGGATGCGATCGTCCAGGCGATCATGCACAAGCTGCGGCCGGAACATATGACTTATCTGGAACTCTTCTTGAAGTCCCCGGAGTGGTTCGACAATCCGCAGTTCAGCAAGATCTATAGATTGTTCGCCCGGGACCGGAACGAACGATATCACGAAACAATCAATGACCTGATCGCGGTGGATGATATTGATTATCCGGAAAAAACTGTCCCGGAAGCGGGTAAGGCATTGAAGAATAAAGGGCTGTCCTGGTTCGACCGCCTGGCCGGAAAAGAGTCCGCTGAATACAAGATGCTGTCGGACTTTCTTGATTATTTTGACACCGAGGCGAAAAGGGCCCCGAATAAATCCGATGCCGAGAATCTTGCAGATTGCGAAGCCTACATGCGCAAGAACGGCGCAACGGATGACGTTGTTCGTGTGTGGCGTCTTTATCGCCAAGCCTACGACAAGGCGCTTGAGTTGCAGACCAGGCAGTTGCGGGAAATGATCGCCCAGATCATCGAGGAGGCGGCGTTTCGCGGCGAATCCCCGGAGGCTTCCCTTGCAGAGCTAAAAGACACCCTGAAGTATACCCTGGCCGAAATGGAAACGTGGAAAGGGTATTACGCCCCCCGGATCCGCGAGGCGGGAAACTGGAAGGTGCAGGCCTATAAAAAACATGGCCCTCTTGAGGTCAACCGGGAATACTACCGCGATCACAGGGGAAGCGAATTGTCCGCCCGCCGTCTTGCGAACAGACTGCGGCGGGAGGGCTGGACGGTTTATTCGGTTTCGCAGGTCGAGAAACTGCCGGAATCCATTTATCAGGACGTGAAAGCGGCGGCGGCCGCCAAGTTGATTGACAACGCGCTGGACAAAGTAAAAGAGAACAGCACGTCCATTGTCGCCATCCGCTCCGAGGTTCTACGAGCCGTGGCCGATGAAATCCGCGCCCGTGGTTTCCGGTCGCATCAGATCCGCCGGAAAGAAGGTGCTGTCATCAAGGGGTATATTGAAGACCCGATCAAGCGACACCTGCTTTATGCGAACCAACTGGCTGGCGGATTGTCGAAGGCCTATGTCGCCCGGCGAGCCATCGAGGAGCTGCTTGGTCAGAAGGTCAATGGCAAGCATGTCGGAGGAATCGATCCGATTGCTGACCCGAAAGCCTACGAAGTCGCCACAAATTATATTGAAGAGCAATTGCGCAACCTGGACGCATCCGACAGGATTATCGGCCTGGCTAAATCCATCGCCACATTCAAGTTTCTGGGGTTCAACATCCGCTCGCTGGCTGTCAACATGACGGCGATCGTGACGACTGCTCCGTCTGCTATCCATCAGTACGCGATGGGGGGCAAAGGGTCTATTGCCAAGGTCCTTAAGGAACTGGGGCGGGCCGGTGGGGACTACGGGGCTTTCATGGCCGGCCGGAAGCTGGCAAATGCTGATGAACAGACATTTCTTGAAGACTTGCAGCATAAAGGCTGGGACGATGCTCAGTACACCCGGGATGCTTTGGGCGTGATGGAAAAGACACATTCCCGAATATGGAACACCATGATGGACGGGTCCATGTACCTTTTCGGAAAGTCGGAACAGTGGAACAGAGGGACCACGATGCTGGCCGCGTACCGCCTCGCACGGAAAAGGGGGCTGGATTATGCTGCCGCGGCCGAAGCCGCAAAAGAAGCGTCCGACCGGGCTCATGGTGTATACGGCCGTGCAACATTGCCGATGTGGGCACAGGGCACGAACCCGGCGGCTAAAGTAGGGCAGATGCTGTATATCTATTCGAAGTTCAGCCACAATTACTTGCAGATGCTGTATGACCTGGGTTTTAAAAAGAAGAATATCAAGGCCGCGATGTTTGCCTTTCTTTCGCCTATTGTTGTTGCCGGCGGCGCGGCTCTGCCGTTCAAAGATACGATTTTTGCATTTTCAGGATTTATCCTGCGGTCCCTGCTCGGAGAAGACAAGGATCCTGAAAAATGGGTGTGGGACACGATCCGGGAACATCTGGGAGACGGGGCGGAGAAAGTCGGCAGGCATGGATTGACCGGGGCGGCGGGGATAGACATATCCGGGTCGCTCTCCATCGGCGTCGGCATACCGCGCGATATGCTGGAGCTGACCGGGGCTGTCGGCGGCGTGATCGATGCAGTGGGTGAAGGCGGCAAGGCGGCCATGCGAAGGCAGTATTCAAAGGCGGTTGAAAATCTCCTGCCGACCGGGCTTGCAAATCCGATCCGGGCGGCCAGGGAAGCCAAAGAAGGGGTTTCAACGCGAGCGAATAACCCCGTTTGGGATGAGCGTGGCAGGCAGCTTGTTCCCACGTCCGGAGAAACAACGGCGCGTGTGCTTGGATTCCGATCGACGCGGCAGGCTGTTTTGTCCGAGCGCACATGGGAGGGGAAGCGCCAGGCGGCCCATTATGCTGATCTGAGGCAATCGATTTATCAGAGATATCGCGCCTGGTTGCTGGGAGACCGCCACAATCAGGAAGAGCATAAAAGAATTATGAAGATGGTACGGGAATACAATGGGAAGGCCCGCGAGCTGAAAGATGGGGAGGTGCCTGAGATAAAACTTGGATCGCTGCGCAGCCAGGCGAGACGGATGGAGAAGGCGCCAAAGGCGGTCAGGGCTAATTTGGCGAATTAAGAAGCGCGTGGGGGTTGCGCTTTTGTTGCGCCCTTGTTTTGTCATTAACAAAATCAAATACTTACGAGAGCAGACGCGGGTTCAATTCCCGCCGCCTCCACCATAAAATCAGTTACTTACGCCATTTTCTCCTTGTCGTTTTTTATCAGGGAGAAGGGGGCAACTTAATTAAGGTCGATGGTAAGAAAAACCCGCATACAGCGGGTTTTTCTTAAACAGGCAACAAAGAGCGGAGCACATCATGCCATCCATGCTTTATATCAGCAGCCCCATTAATGCATTACTGGAAGGATTTTACCGGGATGATATCACGTTCGAACGGTTGAAAGAAAAAGGGGATTTCGGTATTGGCACGTTCAATCACCTGGACGGGGAAATGATCGCTCTCAACGGTTCCTTTTTCCAGCTCGATCTCGACGGAAACGCCCATCCCGTTGACGGACAGATGAAAACCCCGTTTGCCGTTCTTTGCCGTTTCAGGCCCATGCTTACCGAAGAAATCTTTGGGCCGTTATCCTGCGAGACATTCATGGAGCGTTTGCGGCATATTCTTCCATCCGATAATATGTTTTATGCCATTCACATGGCAGGTTCGTTTGCATCGGTCGAGACGCGCTCTGTTCCGCGAACCGAAAATTACCGGCCGCTGGCGGAAGCGGCCCACAACCAGAAAATCCGTCATTTCGAAAATGTTGAAGGCCATCTGGTCGGATTTTACACGCCTTCCTTTGTTCCGTCCGTCAGTGTGCCGGGATACCATTTTCATTTCATCGACAAGACCCTCTCGGCGGGCGGCCACTTCCTGCGGTGCGAACCTAACCATCTGGACATTCAACTGCAGATTTTTTTCAGCATGGAACTGACCCTTCCCAAAACGCTGGATTACCTCACGGCATCCTTTGAGCGGAACATACGGGAGAATTTGGAAAAGGCGGAACGCTGATGATTGAAAAATACTTAAGGGTTCACTTTCAATGCTTTTTCCGGTTGATCTGTCATTGGATGCCGGGTTTCCTGGTTTTATGAAATTCTTGCCCGTCGCCGTCCTCTCCACGGTTTTGCCTTGACACCCCGCGGGGAAATTCCTATAGTTCGCGGCGAAAAACCTCCGCGGCCGATACAAAGGTTGGAGACAGGGCGCAAAGCATGAACGACTCAAGTAAAAAAAGAGAGCACTGGGCAACACGGGCAGGTTTTGTTCTTGCCACCGCGGGATCGGCTGTCGGGTTGGGAAACATCTGGCGGTTTCCCTACATGACGGGCGAATACGGCGGGGCGGCATTCATATTGATTTATCTGCTTGCCGTTCTGCTGCTGGGCTATCCCCTGATTGTCAATGAAATGGTTTTGGGACGGGCGGCGCAGCGCAATCCCGTCGGGGTCTTCAAGGTTCTTGCTCCGAACAGCCCTTGGTGGCTGGTAGGGGCGCTGGGTGTTTTCACGGGCTTCATTATTCTTTCCTACTATGGAGTCGTTGCCGGCTGGTCGCTGGCTTACATATACAAAGTCGTTATCGCCACCGTTGTTCCGGGAATTGATCATGCCCGCGTTTTTCAAGATCATATCGGCAGCGTGTGGGAGCCGATTCTCTGGCAGGCCCTGTTCATGATCTTAACCGTCGGCATCATCGCCGCCGGTGTGGTCAAAGGCATTCAGCGCTGGTCCATGGTTCTGATGCCGGTTCTCTTCGTGCTTTTGCTTGTCCTGATTGTCCGGTCGGTGACGCTGCCGGGCGCGGAAGAAGGTCTTGTCTATTACCTGCGTCCTGATTTCAGCAAGGTTACCGGCCGGACGCTGCTGGCCGCTCTGGCGCAGGCGTTTTTTTCCTTGAGTCTGGGGATGGGCGCCATCATGACCTACGGAAGCTATCTGGACAACAAGGATGAAATTCCCTCCAACGCCATGATCGTGGCGGGGCTCGATACAGGCGTGGCTTTGCTGGCGGGTTTTGCCCTGTTTCCCGCCATTTTTGCGCTTGGGTTTGAACCTTCCGCCGGGCCGGGGCTTGCCTTTATCACTCTGCCGGCTGTATTTGCGCAAATGCCTCTGGGCGCCTTTTTCGGCGTCCTCTTCTTCATTTTACTGGCCATTGCCGCCCTGACGTCGGCTATCTCCCTGCTGGAGGCGGTGACCGCCTGGCTGATGGATGAAAAAGGCTGGTCCAGGAAAAGAGCCGCTGTTGTCATGGGCGTGGTGATTTTTATCGTGGGGCTGCCGGCGACACTGGGATACAGCGTGCTGAAGGACTTTTCTTTCCCGGGATTGAACAAGGACCTGCTCGACACCTACGATTGGATTTCCAACAGTATCTTTCTGCCCGTGGGAGGCTTTCTGATGGCCATTTTCACCGGCTATGTCTGGGGCGCCAAACGCGCAACGGACGAGGCCAATAAAGGCCACAATCGGTTCAAGATCGGCCGGTGGTGGGCTTTTCTGATTCGCTACGCAGTTCCCGTTCTGATTTTCTTTGTTATGGCGCTGGGCATCTACGACACTTTCTTCAGATAAACCGGATGCCGCCGCCACTGGAGGTTTTTGTTTGAGTTCCCGTTTTCACGTAAACAATCTTTTTACCGCGCAGGACCTGCGCCGGATCAGGGCGCTTGGCCTGCGGCCGTCCGACGTGAAAAAACAGCTGGAAACCTACCGGCGCGGGCACAGCTTTTTGACGCTTGTCCGCGCCTGTGCTCCGGGTGACGGCATCCGGTCTCTGACTGGCGCCGAACGCAGGCGTCTCATCCGGCTGTATGACGCCGAGGCCTCCGGTTGCCGACCGGTCAAATTTGTCCCCGCGTCCGGGGCGGCCAGCCGCATGTTTGCAGCCTGGTACGCCGCAGAGAACAAGGGAACCTTCGGCAATGAAGAATTGGACCGTTCTTTTTTTTTCGATTTGGACCGGATGCCCTTTGTTTCCCTGTTGAAACAAAATGACGACACGCGCCGGATGCTGAAAAATAAAGATGTCCGGGCCGCGCTGCAAAGCATACTTTTTCCATCCGGTCTGGATTTTGGCGGACTTCCCAAGGCCCTCGTTCCTTTTCACGCCTATCGGGACGGTGAAGTCCGGACGGCGCTGGAGGAGCATCTCCGGGAAGCGGCGGATCTGATCGCGGACAAGCGGGGAATTTGCCGGCTGCATTTTACGGTTTCCCCCGAGCACTTCGAGGCGGTGAAATCATTTTTGCGTCTATCGGTTCCCCGGCTGGAAGAAAGCTGCGGCGTCCGTTTTCGCGTGGATTTGTCCCTGCAGTCTCCATCCACCAGCATCGTGGCCGCGGACAGGCAGCACCGGCCTTTCCGTGATGAAGACGGCCGACTGGTCTTTCGGCCCGGCGGGCACGGCGCTCTTTTGCAAAACCTTCAGGCCATCGACGCAGGTTTTGTTTTTATCAAAAACATCGACAATATTCCGCCGGAACCTCTGCAAAAGAAAATCCTGCCCTATAAAAAGCTGCTGGGGGGATTGATGATAGAGGCACGGCGGCAGGTTTATTCCTGTCTGAGGCAACTGGAAAAGACAACACTCTCCTCCCCGGATATCCAGGCTATCTTGGATTTCTGCCGCGATGCGCTGAACGCGGACTTCCCCAAAGAATTCCAGAAACTGGCAACCCCGGAAAAAAAACAGTGGCTGCATCGGTTCTTAAACCGGCCTTTACGCGTGTGCGGTATGGTTAAAAACGAAGGGGAACCGGGCGGCGGGCCCTTCTGGGTTTTGGAAAAAGATCGATCCCGAAGTCTGCAGATTGTGGAATCCGCACATGTCGATTTCAGCCGTCCCCAACAGGCTGACATCTGGTCGGGTGCCTCCTATTTCAATCCGGTCGATATGGTCTGCTGCACAAAAAATTATCGCGGGAAAAAATTCAACCTGGAGGACTACGTCAACCCCGACGCCTGCCTGATCAGTCCCAAGACCGAGAAAGGGCGCGAGCTGCAGGCGCAGGAACTGCCCGGGCTCTGGAACGGGGGCATGGCCCGCTGGAATACGGTTTTTGTCGAACTTCCGCTCGCGGTTTTCAATCCTGTGAAGACCGTTTATGATCTTCTGCGTCCGCAGCACCGGACCGGAAGAGCCCTTAAATCATCCAGCTTTCAGACTCGTCCGGAGAAACGGCCCGCACGGTGAGGATAGCGGCCTTACCGCGATGCCGGCAGGTAACCCGGGCTTCCGCTCCTGCCGGCGCGTCGGAATAGCGGACACACAACGAGGCGGCCGGGGCCGCGGACGCATCACGGCCCCCGGGGGTCAGAACGAGCGGACCGGGAAAGTCGGCCATCTGACAGACCAGGTCGTCTTCGGTCGCAAGACCACGCAGGGCTTCGTTGTCGGCCTGATTTCTGCCGACGATGATTTTGCCGGCTTCGGGGACGCGAAAGTGTCGTCCGTATTTCAAAAGCTCATAATCCCGGATTCCGCGGTCCTCGCCGTGAGACATCAAATCGCGCAGACGTTTTACGAATATCGGGTCCGTCAGCAGACAGCCGCCGGCCGGCGGCGGGTAATGGGAGATTCCAAAGGTTTCCGCCAGGCGCATCTGTTCTTTTCGTCCGCGGCCTGAAATGGCCAGCAGGCGCGACCGGTCGATCTTTCCTTCCCGTTCCGCCTGAATCGGATCCAATAATTGGGCGGAAAGCGGCCGCAGGATATCATCGGCATAACCGGAATTCTTCGCGACCACACGCAGAGACTGTCGCGTCTGGGACATGGGGCGCTGGCCCAGCACCTCCCCGGTTACTAAAAAATCCGCGCCGGTTTGTTCCATTTTCCTGCCCGCGATCTTCAGCATCAGTGTATGGCAGTCAATACAGGGATTCATGTTTTTGCCGTAGCCGTAGCGCGGGGACTTCAGCATTTGCAGATGTTCGCCCGTAATGTCTTCCACCGTCAAAGGCAGCCGGATCTGCTCTGCCGCCGTCCGGGCCTTGTGCGCGTTAAAGAAAGGGGTCGTAAAGGTCAGACCGGCGATATCGACCCCCTGTTCCCGAACCAGCCTGACGGCCAGAATGCTGTCGAGCCCGCCGGAAAAAAGGGCAATGGCCTTGATGCTCATAGAATTTTTCCTTCCTCATAAATAAAAAACGCAGCAGAAAAGATCCTGCGGCGTTTCCGGGGGATCCGTCAACCGGCGCGGAGCGCTAGTACCGGACCAGGGTTGCCGACCAAGCTTCTTTCAATAATCCGAGCAGGTCCGGATGGACATCAAAATTCACTACATAAATATCCTGATCGGCCTTGATCTTAATGCCCTGGAACCCAATGGTGTAAGGCGGCTGATTCTTGTCCGCGCCGGAAAATAAAAAATAGCCGGACGCGAAGGGGACATTCACCCCCCGAAGAATCTTTTCCATATTTGTCGCGGGATTGTCCCGGTCGGATACAAAAATGAGTCGATAGCCAGTTTCCTGGAGAATCTGAATAAATTCCTCCGGAAGAGGGCGGGATAAAACCACCGTCTTCTTTTCACCCTGTGCCAACAGAACATCCGCTTTGATCGACAGATTGAATCCGTCCTTTTCAAGGTTGAATACCCGGATTTCCGCGTCTTTTTCAGCCGGCAGCTTCAGATAGGAAAGCAGGGCATGGCCAAGTTCACCGGCGGGCGATTTGGGCAAAACCGTCGGGGGTGGCAGGGTATAAAGCTCCTCCGGCCGGCCGGTAAGGCCCGTGCGGGGAGAAAATTCCGTAATCACCAGGGAATTGGCCCGGGCAAAGTGTGTTATGGCCCGGGGCAGAATGTCCTGGTTGTGGGAAACCAGCCGCAGCCCCTGGACTGTCTTTGAAGGCTGATCCGCGGTTTTCCGGTTGATCATCCAGTCCACGGGGATTTCAACGTTCGATTGCGATCCCACGGCGAGCGGTTTTTCGGCTCTGATCAATTTGTAGCTTTTGCTTTTTTCAAATATTTTTTTCAGGATGGCGATCACGTCGTCTTTCGCGTCGATTTTGACGATATGCCAGTTGCTCCAACGGCTGCCGGTCAATTTTTGCAATGAGAGATGGAGACGATTTTTCATGTCCAGAAAGACCGTGGTCTGATCGTTGAGTTCCACCACGGGGATGGCGGAGCAGTCAATCTCCAGTTGGACGGTCCTGGAAACCGGCAGGTAGTAATTGCCTTTGGTCAACAGGCTTCCCTGCATCTGCTCCACGATATGCCGGATGATCTCCAGTCTGGCCGACGCGGACAGGAGGGAAGACTTTCTTCCGGCGTCGGGTTCTTCCCTGCGTGCGGGTTGTTCTTGCGGCATCACTGCGGCGGACGGTCGCGTTTCACCCGTTGGCTCGGACCGTTTGTCCGGCTGCTTTGCCTGCTCATGTCGGAACTCGTCCGTGAACGGCGGCGTTTCCACTTTGGCTTGTCCGTATCTCTCGGGAAGCCAAAGCACCTGTCCCGGATACAGTAGATTGGCATCCCTGATGGCCGGATTCATTTCTTTGATTCTGAGCATGATCTGCTGTGTGCCGGAGGCAATGTTCATCTCCCGGCGAACAATGCGAATGAGATAATCGCCCCTCCTGACCAGGTAGGTCCGGCGCCCGGACGCTCCCGCGGAAAGGTTTGCCCGCGCGGTGGAGGATTCTTCTTTTCGAACGCCAATGGCGTCTGTCGGGGGAAGCGCGATTTCTTGTCCCGGGTATATTTTGTCCCAGTTTTTGACCTGTGGATTCAATGCTTTGATTATTTGGAAATAGCGCGGGATGTCATTTTCGGCGACGCCGGGCAGCTTGCGGAGGATGCTGTAAACGGATTCGTTTTTCCGGACCGTGTGATGCGGAAAAGATTTTCCGGAAACAACCGTTTTCTGAAAGGTCAACTGCGCGCTGTCTTCCAGTGCGGAGATAGCCGGCAAACAAAATGTCATTGCTGAAAGGATTACGAATATCCCCATCGGCAAAAATGAATGAGCCATGGACGCTCGCCCCCGGAAAAGATAACCTTGCGTTTTCAATTACTTCAACTCCCCCCGAAAGTCAACGCCCATCGGGTTGGAAAACCGCTGGCGGGAAAACTCTTACGGGGTGGCCGGCCGAAATCGGAAGAGCGCGTTGACACAGAAGCGCCGTCAGATGACTTTTTTCATTGCGGCGATGGCGACTTCAATCTGATCGTCATCCGGTTCGCGCGTGGTGATTTTCTGCAGGGCAAGCCCCGGCCAGCTCAACATCCGCACCAGTTTGAAGCGCCCGTATTTTCCGGTAAAGCGGATGGCCTCATAAGAAATGCCCGCGATCACCGGCATCAACAGGATCTTGTAAAGGACCCGGTGCAGGAAGTCCGGACGCCCCAGCAGGGAAAAGATCAGGATGGAGACGATCATCACGAAAAGAATAAAGCTGGTTCCGCAGCGCGGATGGCGGGTGGAGTATTTCTTTACGTTTTCCACCGTCAGGTCCCAGCCGTCTTCCCACGCGAAAACGGTTTTATGCTCGGCGCCGTGATACATGTAAACGCGGCGCATATCCGCCATCAGCAGTGTGGCGGCGAGAAAACACAGAAATATGCCCAGGCGGACACATCCCTCCAGAACATTCAGAAGAATCAGGCTGTCGATATAGATTTTCACCCGGGTAAAGAAAAAAGCGGGAACCACCACAAAGAAAAAAATGGCGATGGAAAAGCTGATGGCGAAGGAAACATACATTTCCCATCCCTGCGGTTTTTTTTCTTCTTCCGCAAGAGCGACTTCCGCCGAAAACATCAGGCATTGAATGCCGATGATCATCATTTCAAACAGACTGACCGTGCCCCGGACAAACATCCGGCCCAGAAGCTTGTATCTTTTTGTCAGGGGAACGTAATGCCGTTCCTGAAAAGCAATTTCCCCGTCCGGACGCCTCACGGCGGCGGCGATTTTGTCGCCGTGGCGCATCATGACGCCTTCGAGAATGGCTTGTCCGCCGGCAATGTCTTCTGGATTCGGTTTGCAGCCCATGGGTCGTTGTTTCCCGCCGTTTTTTTTGCAGCGCCTTCTTATAGCATTTAACCCGGGGTGTCAAATGATCTATGAAGAAAAGATTGTTGCATGTTTAGGAATGAATGTTATAGAGTCTTGCCGTCATTTCAGGAAACTTGGGGGGGGTGCGCATGGTGTCAAATGATGCTTCGACCGCCGCTTTTATCAGGGAGTATCAGGAGCGGTTCGAAAAGAAATTGAAGGAAAGTGAGGTGGCCCTGCTGGAGCATTGGAGGGCTCAGCTCGATAAAATCGAAAACTCAAGACCGGACAGCATCGCTTCGCTGCAGTTGCAAATCAGGAAACTGTCCGAAATGATGGCCAACCGGATAAAAGTGCTGAAAAAGGGATAAGATGGAAAGCATTGCCGATTTTTTGTTTGAAGTGGGGATGCTCAGCAAAACGCCCCGCAGCGGTTATCAGTTTCTGGGCAGCGGCAGGGAATCGGTGGCCGAACATATTCTACGGACGGTTTTTATCGGCTACGCCCTGTGCAAGCTCAATCCGTCTTTGAACGAACTGCGCGTTCTCACGATGTGTGTTCTTCACGATTTGCCCGAAGCCCGGACCGGCGACATGAACTACGTCAACAAGAAATACGTGGAAGTCGATGAAGCCAAAGCCGTCAGGGAATTGACGGAAGGGCTTTTATTCGGCGGCGACATCCGTCAGGCGATTGATGAGTTCAACGCGAGGGAGACCCGGGAAGCGAAGACTGCCCGCGACGCCGATCAGATCGCGTTGATTCTTCAACTGAAAGAATACGGGGATTTGGGAAACAAATATTCCGATGAGTGGATTCAATACGCGTTGCGGAGGCTGGCCACGGAAGAAGGCAAAAAGCTCGCCCGTCAAATCATTCAAACTGATTCATCTCACTGGTGGTTCAAGGACAAAAGCGACTGGTGGATCAACGGAAGCAACCGGGGATAGGATATATCCCCAAAAGGAGCGGGGATGATTCAAAAATCACTGATTTTATGTTTTTCTTTTTTGGCGGTTCTCTGCCTGGCGTCCTGTGCCGGAAAATTCGGCTCGGAGGTTTTGTCAAGCCCCGATGAATACAGGCATGTTTACGAGGCGAAGGAGAAATACATTCTCAAAGCCGTTGCCGGCGTCCTGGAGGAGAAAAAAATCGGTCGGAATGTTGTCGTTGATTACGACAACCATCGGGTCGATTCGGACTTCGTGATTTCGGGAGACTGGCGGACCAAAACGAACGCCCGCGTGAAACGACTCAACTGGAAGGAATGCGAGGTGATTCTGATCGTGACAACGGAAAAGAAAATCGATACGGGGTGGGAAATACGCCGTCTGCTGAAAAAGGAACAGTACGATACTTTTTTCAGCGTGATCGAATTGAAAGTCTATGAGGAAATGTCCAGGATTTATTAGTGAAATGGAAGGAGAAACTATGGCGTACAATCGGAAAGTATCGGCAATGGTGGAAGAGTTCAAAAATTTTGCCTTGAAGGGCAACGTGGTGGACCTGGCCATCGGAGTGATCATCGGCGCCGCGTTCGGCAAGATCATCGATTCGCTGGTCAAGCACATCATCATGCCGCTGATCAGCCTGATCCTGCCCGGCGAGCAGGGATATCTGGCCTGGAAATGGGTGGTCAACGGCAATGAAATTCCCTACGGGCTCTTCATCGGGGAAGTGGTCAACTTTTTGATCATCGCCCTGGCTTTGTATATTTTCATTGTGAAATTTATCGGCATAATCGTGAAAAGCAAGGAAGCAGCGCCTCCGGCGCCGACCAAAGATCAGGAATTGCTGGCGGAAATTCGGGATCTGCTGAAAAAATAACCTTGTCCGGAAGCGTTGCATCTGCTGGACAGGCGGAGGAATACGATTCTTCAGAGGACAGGGCAGGCCGGAGAAAAATCGGGAAAAGGCTGCGGAGCCCGGCCCGCGGGCGGTTCATTCAGGACGGCGCAGTAACGGCGGCGGGGGCGCGGCGCGCGCCCGACACCCCCGCCGGCAATCTCTACTTCTTATGATTGCGGAAGAAACCCAGCAGAAACTCGGAATCCTTGGGGGACAGGTCAAACTTGAAAACCGCCTTTTCAATCAGCGCGTGCAGCGGCTGACCTTCGCCGTCTTCCAGACTGTTGGAGATCCATTTAATCGCTTTCTGAACATTTTCAGCTTCGGGCATGATGGTTGCCATTTTGTCGCTTCCTCCTTGAGATGTTTTAAGCAGTTTTCCGTGTCGGCGATTTCATCGATACGCGTAAAAACTTTTCAAATACATACTACAATACGGCTGAAAAATTAACAAATATTTGGCCCCGTTCGACATAAAAGTTTTATGAGGTGTCTGCCGCAAATAAAGGTTGATAACGTCCGGGAAAACAGATACAAATCCGTCAAAAGAATGAAAGGAGACACACAAATGGCTAAATCGATCAAAGGAACTCAAACAGAAAAAAATCTGCTGGCGTCATTTGCCGGCGAATCGCAGGCCAGAAATCGTTATACGTTTTTTGCCAGCGCCGCAAAGAAAGAAGGATACGAACAGATTTCCCGTATTTTCCTGGAGACGGCGGAGAATGAAAAGGAGCACGCCAAGGTGTTTTTCAAATACTTGGAGGGCGGTGATCTTGAAATCACCGCCGCTTACCCGGCCGGCGTGATCGGCGACACCAAAAGTAATCTGGAGGCAGCGGCGGCCGGTGAAAATTTGGAGTGGACCGTGCTGTACGCCGATGCCGCGAAAATTGCGAAGGAGGAAGGATTTCTGGAAGTGGCCCGTTCCTTCGAACAGATTTCCAAGGTTGAAATGTCCCATGAAGAGCGCTACCGCAAACTGGCCGACAACATCGCTAAAGGTGAGGTGTTTGTGAAAAAAGCTTCGACCAAGTGGCACTGCATCAACTGCGGCTATGTGTTCGAAGGGCCTGAGGCGCCGAAGGAATGCCCCGCCTGCAAACACCCGCAGTCCTATTATGAGGTTCTGGCTGAAAATTATTAACGAAACATTGTTTTCCGGAAAAGATTCGGCAACAGCCCGCGAGTTTCCCGGCGGGCTGTTTTTTTGCCTCCGGCGAAGCGCATGGCGGGGCTTCGTCATTGTCCGCCCATCGTTCGTTGTGCTTGACAGTGAAGGGGAAATGCCCTAAATTAGCGCAGTTTTCAAGAGAGGTTTTAGTTTATGTCCACGAAAAAGCAGCGCCGGTCCGAGAATTTTAAAGACCGCCAAAAAAAGAAATCCACCCGGATCGCTTATCTGGCCGCCATCATCGGCGGTGTCGTTTTGCTTTTGGCGCTGTTCTTTGTCATTTTATTCAACGCCTTGTTCCCGCCGGTGAACATGGAAGCGTTAAACCGGAAAAAAATGTCGGCCAATATTTATTTTTCCGATCCTCAGGAACGCTTTCTTGTTTACGAAAAACGGGTGATTTTCAAAGAAGAAGATCCGGTGCTTATGGCAAAGGAAGTGGTCGGCGCGCTTTTGGAGGGATCCAAAACCAAAAGCAAAACCGGCAACGTCAACACCTTTCCCGCCGGCGTGGTTCTCAAAGACCTCCGGCTGGACAAGGATGGAACGGCGAAGGTCAGCTTCGGTGCCGGTTTGACGAAGCTCCATCCGGGCGGATCCACGGCGGAAATGATGACGATTTATTCCCTGACCAACACGCTCGCGGAAAATGTTCCTCAGATCCGGGCGGTGAAAATTCTGGTGGACGGCAAAGAACTGTCCACCCTCAAGGGGCATATTTCCACGGCCCATCCTTTCCTGCCGGACCCCGATCTCTTCGCGCCGGTCAAGGAGGAGCAAAGCTGACATTCCCATGGCGCCTAAATCAAAAATATCGCGCACGCGCAACATCGGAATTGTCGCCCACATCGACGCGGGAAAAACAACCGTCAGCGAACGGATTCTTTTCTACACGGGTAAATCCTATAAAATAGGCGAGGTGCATAACGGCGAAGCGGTCATGGACTGGATGCCACAGGAGCAGGAGAGAGGCATCACCATTACCTCCGCGGTGACTACCTGCGCCTGGAAGAATTTCGAAATTCATATCATTGACACGCCGGGGCACGTGGATTTTACCATTGAAGTGGAGCGGTCTCTGCGCGTTCTGGACGGCGCGGTAGTGGTTTTTTGCGCTGTTGCCGGTGTCGAACCGCAATCCGAAACCGTCTGGCATCAGGCGGATAAGTACGGCGTTCCCAAGATTGCCTTCATCAACAAGATGGATCGCGTCGGCGCGGATTTTTTTCATGTCGTGGAAATGATGCGCAATCGTTTTGGCTCTCTCCCCGTTCCCCTCCAGATTCCGGTTGGAAGCGAAGACACATTTCGGGGCGTGGTGGATTTGATCAACCGCAAACTTCTGACCTGGGGCGGGACCTCGCAGGGGGCGGACGTGACCGCAGTCGAGATCCCGGATGATCTGGCCCGCGCCGCCTCGCTGGAGCGTGAGAAAATGATTTTAAGCCTCGCCGAGAGCGACGATGAACTGGCGGAAATCTACCTGGCCGGGGAAGACCCGACGCCGGCGCAGATCATCGCGGCGCTGCGCAAGGCGACGATCGCCCTGAAAATTGTTCCGGTCCTGTGCGGATCCGCCTTGCGCAACAAAGGCATCCAGCCCATTTTGGACGCGGTCATCCAATACCTGCCGTCTCCGGAAGATATTCCACCGGTCCAAGGCATCAATCCGAAAACCAGGCAGCAGGAAATCCGCCACAGTTCGGACAAAGAGCCGCTGGCGGCCCTGGCTTTCAAAGTGCAGATGGACGAAGGGCGCAAATTGACCTACCTGCGCATCTATTCGGGCCAGATTTCTTCCAATGGCGAAGTTTACAACGCCGTCAAGAAGAAGAAGGAAAAAATAGCAAGGCTTCTGCAGATGCATTCCAATAAGCGGGAAAGAATCGACAGCGCTTCGGCGGGAGACCTTGTGGCCGTATTGGGGCTGAAAGAAACGGCCACGGGAGATACGCTGTGCGATGAGACGCGTCCGATCATCCTGGAGCAGATGGAGTTTTACGAACCGGTCATCAGCCAGGCCATTGAAGCCAAAACCCCCGCAGATCAGGAGAAGCTGGACGTCGCGCTGGCCAAGCTGACCGAGGAAGATCCGACATTGAAAGTCAGGTATGAAGACGAAACCGCGCAGACCGTAATTTCCGGTATGGGCGAACTGCATCTGGAAGTGATTGTGGATCGCTTGAGCCGGGAATTCAACGCCCGCGTCAATGTCGGACGTCCCCGCGTGGTTTATCGCGAAACCATTCAAAGACAGGCACAGGCCGAATACCTGTTTGAAAAGGAACTGGGGGAAAAAAAGCATTTCGGCCAGGTCCGTCTTGAACTTACACCGCGAAAGCGCGGCTCAGGGAATGAAATCGTGAACGCGATTTCCGAAGAAGTTATCCCCGCCGAGTATCATGAGGGGATTGAAGAGAGCATCCGCGAGGCGATGGCGAACGGCGTGCTCAACAGCTACCCGCTCATCGACGTCGGCGTCCGGCTGACCGGCGGCGGTTACCGGGAGGCGGAAGCGTCCGTTCAGGGTTACAAAATCGCCGCGGCAACGGCATTCCGCGACGCGTGTCTCGCCGCGGAGCCTGTCATGCTCGAACCGATTATGATGGTGGACATCATCACCCCCAGTGAATTTATGGGAGACGTCATCGGCGACGTCAATGCCCGCCGGGGCGAAATTCAGGCGGTTCATCCCAAAGGACCCGTCTCCGAAATCAAAGCCAAGGTGCCGCTCAAGGCCCTCTTCGGTTATTCCACGGATCTGCGCTCCGCCACTCAGGGGCGCGCCGTGTTTACCATCATGTTTGAAGAATACAACAAAGCGTAACAACTTTCGGGAGGGTGCAAGAAAAGCCCTGAAGGAGGCAAACGTGGCTGTTCTGAAACACGCATGGGAACGGGTGCGCGATTATGCCATTTTCGAAAGCGAGCGCGACGCCTATCCGCAGTCTTTTTCCGAAGAATTGAACGAACAGTGCGGCCGGATTCTTTTCGTCGTTTCCCTCATTACATCGGTGGCCTGGCTGCCCTATATTTACCTTGACGTCACGCTCCATCCGGAAGAGCCCCTGCTTCCCGTCATCCGCATCGGCCTGTCCGTCTTCAGCTTCGTCATCTTTCTTTTGTATATTTCGAAGCGCTTTCTTCAATACAACATGCTGTTCCTGGTGCTCATCGGCGCCTATCTGGCGATCGGCTGCGGATTTATCACCGCTCTGGCCGACGCCGATCCCGCGTATGTGGGAGGCTATATTTTTATTCTGACGGTGATGGCTCTGGTGCCCGTGGACCGGCGGTATGCCCTGGTGATTATCGCGGCCTCCCTGCTGACGTTTTTTGTCGTCGGCCGTTTTGAAAACATCTCCTTCAATAAGCCGAGCGACCGCTACAGCCTCCAGGATTTGTCCAGCGCGACAGTTGTCGCCATCGCGTTCATCTACCTGATGCACAATACCCGGCTGGCCAGTTGGCTGAAGTCCAGAAAAATCGAGCAGCAGAGCGAAGAGATGCGGTTCGACAAAGAAAAAATCGACAACCTGCTTTTGAATATCCTGCCGCCCGTTGTGGCCGAGGAGCTCAAAAGTCAGGGCTATGTCAAACCCGTATTTTATCCGTCCGCGACCATTGTCTTCACGGATTTTGTCGGCTTTACCAAAATATCCGAGACGCTCACCCCCGACCAACTGGTCCGGGAGCTGGATGCGGCCTTCTCCCGGTTTGACAGGGTGATGGACAAATACGGTCTGGAAAAGCTCAAGACCATCGGCGATTCCTATATGTATGCCGGCGGCGTGCCCCTTGCCAATGCGACGCATGCCATCGACGCGGTTCTGAGCGCGCTGGAAATCCAGTCGTTTGTGGAGCAGATCAACCTGGAAAAATATCAAAGTGGAAGACCGGTTTTTGAGATCCGGATCGGAATCAACAGCGGCCCGCTGATGGCCGGCGTCGTGGGGGAAAAGAAATTTGTCTATGATGTCTGGGGAGATTCCGTCAACCTGGCCAGCCGCATGGAATCTTCGGGCGGGAAGGGAAGAATCAACATTTCGGAATCCACCTACGCCCGGATCAAGGATTATTTTGAAACCGAGGCCCGCGGGCAGGTGCTGGCGAAAAACAAGGGCGTCGTGGACATGTATTTTGTCAGGGGACTCAAAAAAGAGTTTGCCTCGGATCCCGAAGGCCGGACACCCAACAAGCGCTTCCAGGCAGCTTACAGAAAGCTTCAGGAAGAAAACATAACGGCATAGCGCCCGTCATGATTGATCACGACAGCCCCTGATTCCGCGCCCAGTCCGTCAGAGCCTCCAGGGAGCGCCGCACGCAGAAAAGATGCCTTTCCTTTTTCTTCATTCCTCGCGCGTTCAGCGGAGGAAGAATTCCAAAATGGATATTCATGGGCTGGAAGTTGTCCGCCGATTCGGACGATGTGATGTAATGCGCCAGCGCGCCGATAGCCGTTTCCCGCGGAGGCGGCGTCAGGGATATCCCTTCCAGGAGCGAGGCGGCGTTCAATCCCGCCAGCAGCCCCATTGCGGCCGATTCCACATAGCCTTCGACGCCGCTGATCTGGCCGGCAAAGAAAATATCGGCGTTGCCCCTGAATTGCAGAGAGGGCAAAAGCAGGGAAGGGGAGTGAATGTAGGTATTGCGATGTATGCTTCCCATTCTCGCGAACCGCGCGTGTTCCAGGCCGGGAATCATACGGAAGATGCGCTCCTGTTCCGGCCAGGTCAGCTTTGTTTGAAAACCGACCAGATTAAACAGCGTGCCGGCACTGTTTTCGCGTCTGAGCTGCACCACGGCGCAGGGCATCTTCCCGGTGCGCGGATTGATGAGCCCCACCGGCTTCATGGGGCCGAACGCCAGCGTTTCTTCTCCGCGTGCCGCCAGGATTTCAATCGGCAGACACCCTTCGAAGTGGCGGACGTCTTCAAACGGTCTGGCCTCAACTTTCCGGCCCGCCAGCAACGCTTCGCGGAAACGCCGGTACTCCTCTTGTGAAAGCGGACAATTCAGATAATCCGGCGTGCCCTTGCCGTAGCGGGAGGCCCGGTAGGCTTTATCCATGTCGATGGAATCCGCCTCCACGATCGGGGCAATCGCGTCATAAAAATACAAATAGGAACTGCCGAGCATTTGGGAAATGGACTGCGCCAGCGCATCGGATGTGAGAGGTCCCGTGGCGATGACCGCTAAAACGTTTTGGGGGATGTCCGCAACCTCGGCGCGGTGCAGGGAAAAACCTTCCTGCCCGAGCAGCTGCTGTTCGACCCGGCGGGAAAACTCGTTCCGGTCCACGGCCAGCGCGTTGCCGGCGGCCACCGCCGTCTGGTCGGCAGCGGACAGGATCAGTGAATTCAGCCTGCGCATCTCCTCCTTGAGCAGGCCGGGCGCGCTGTCGGGTTGATTGGATTTGAGAGAGTTGCTGCAAACCAGTTCGGCCAGCCGTTCGGTCTTGTGGGCCGGAGAAAAACGCTGCGGCTTCATTTCGTAAAGATCGACCCGGTGCCCGCGCCGCAGCAGTTGCCAGGCCGCCTCACAGCCGGCCAGCCCCCCTCCGATGATCATGACCCGCCCGGGTTTCATTCTTCCGATTTTTTTCTGGGTATTTTTTTAATGTTTTTACATTCGGGATAGCCGGTGCAACCCAGAAACTGGCCGTAGCGGCCGCGCTTGACCGCCATGGGCTTTCCGCACAGATCGCAGACCTCGTCGGAAAGGACCTCTTCTGCCTTTTGGATGACTTTTCCGTCCTTCCCCAGTCTTTTGATGTTTTTACATTCGGGATAGCCGGTGCAGCCCAGAAACTGGCCGTAGCGGCCGCGCTTGACCGCCATGGGCTTTCCGCACAGATCGCAGACCTCGTCCGTATGCGGAGCTTCCTGGGCAACCACATCACCGTTTTCATTGATCGTCGCATTCATTGTGCTCTTGCACTCGGGATAGCCGGAACAGGCCAGAAACTGCCCGAAACGCCCTTCCTTGACGACCATGTCTTTGCCGCACTTGTTGCATTTAACCTCGGTGGTCCGGGTTTCCATATGTTGGACCTTCCCGTTTTCATCATGGGTGAAATTCTTGGTGTTCTTGCATTCGGGATATTTGGAACAACAGAGGAACCGCCCGTTTTTCCCCCATTTGATGACCATGGGAGAATTGCATTTTTCACAAACCAGATCCGTCGGCGTTTCTTCCAGTTTGACGTTCCGCATGCCTTTTTTCGCTTTGCTGAGCTCTCCGGAAAAAAGGTTGTAGAAATCCTGCAGCGTCCGGACGCGCTGATTGGCGCCGCTTTCGATGGCGTCCAGCTTGTTTTCCATGTCCGCCGTGAAGGCCATGTCCAGAATACTCGGAAAACTCTGCACCAGGAGCTCCGTGACAACCTTTCCCAACTCCGTCGGGAAGAATTTGCCTTTCTCCAGGCGCACATATTCCCGGTCCTGAATGGTGGAAAGAATCGCGGCATACGTGCTGGGGCGTCCAATTCCGTTTTCTTCCAGCTCGCGCACCAGGGAGGCTTCCGAAAAACGCGGCGGAGGCTGCGTGAACTTCTGCTGTGTATCGAGCTTGATCAACTTCACGGTTTCATTTTCTCTGACGTCGGGCAGAAGCTTGTCCGCGCCGTTTTCGTCTTCTTTTTCATCCTTGTCTTCCGTGTAAACGATGGTGAAGCCGGGAAACTTCATCACCTGGCCCTGCGCGCGGAAGGTGCAGTTGGCCCCGGCAATGTCGATCGTGGTCTGATCGAAAATCGCCGGATTCATCTGGCTGGCCACAAAGCGGTTCCAGATCAGTTGATAAAGCCTGAACTGGTCGGGCGTCAGGTAGGGTTTGATGTCCTGCGGCTTGAAAGCCATCGAGGAAGGGCGAATGGCTTCGTGGGCGTCCTGCGTCTTCTGAGTATTTTTGTAGGCATGAGGCTTCTGCGGCAGATACGCGTCGGAATAATTTTCCCGGATGTAGCCGCGGACGGCCGCCAGCGGCTCTTCGGCGATCCGGTAAGAATCCGTTCGCATATAGGTGATCAGGCCCACGGAGCCTTCTTTTCCCAGTTCTATGCCTTCGTAGAGTTTCTGGGCGACGCTCATCGTTTTCTTGGCGGAAAACTTCAGCCAGCGCGAGGCTTCCTGCTGCAGCTTGCTGGTCGTGAACGGCGGCAGAGCCGACCGCTTCACTTCTTTTTTCTCCAGCTTTTCGACGGAAAATTCCGCCGACCGGATCTCCGCCGCCAGCTTGCCGGCTTCTTCGGCGTTGGATACCTTTGCCTTTTTTCCGCCGATCCTGATCAGCTTTGCGTCGAAAGGAGGCGGCGCGCCGGCCTCAAACTGTGCCGCCAGATTCCAGTATTCTTCCGGCACAAACCGGCTGATTTCTTCTTCCCGTTCACAGATGATGCGCACGGCCACCGACTGCACGCGTCCCGCGGAGAGGCCTCTTTTGACTTTTTCCCAAAGGACGGGGCTGATCTGATAGCCGACGAGACGATCCAGGATGCGGCGCGTCTGCTGGGCCTCGTACTTGTCGAAATCCAGCGGCAACGGGCGCTGAATGGCTTCCAATACGGTGTTCTTTGTCAAATCGTTAAAAAGAACCCGATAGACATTCTTGTTTTTCTTTGCACCGATGACGTCGGCGATGTGCCAGGCGATGGCTTCTCCTTCGCGGTCCGGGTCGGGAGCCAGGTAAATGTTGTCAGCGTCTTTGGCCGCTTTTTTGAGCTCAGCGATAACCTTCTTTCTGGTTTCGATGATGTGATAGGTGGGTTCAAAATCCTTTTCCAGATCGATGCCCAGCGAACTTTTCGGCAGATCCATGATGTGTCCCATGGAGGCCAGCACTTGAAAATCCTTGCCCAGAAATTTTTTGATGGTTTTTACTTTTGTGGGAGATTCCACGACGATTAATGAGTTTGCCATAAGCGCTCCTTGCATGTGGGCGCACCATATAGATGGTGAAAATGCATTTGTAAAGCTTTTATTTTTTGAGGGTGAACAATTTCCCCGGATGCTGAAAAACCTGTCCCTTCAATTCCAGCCGCATCAGGATGCCGAGCGCCTCGGCGGGAGGAAGTCCCGTGTCCGCAACAATATCATCGGCATGCGTCTTTCCGCCGGCGATGATTTTGAGTATTTTCCGCTCCACCGGCAAAAGAGTTTCCTCGTCTTTTTTTGGCGCCCCGGGCCCGGGCATCCCGTTTCTTTCGGGGATGCTTTGCCCTGATCCGGTTTGATCCGCCTCCCGGCCCGGCGAAATTGGTTCTCCCGCCGTTCTTTCCAGCTGGGGCAGAATTTCTTCCAGAATATCATCGACGTTTTCGACCAGCTTGGCGCCCTGCTTGATCAGATTGTTGGCGCCGCGCGAAGACGCCGAATCGATGGGCCCGGGAATCGCGAAAACCTCGCGCCCCTGTTCGATGGCCAGCCTTGCCGTGATGAGCGAGCCGCTTTTTTCCCCTGCCTCCACGACCAGAACACCGTAGGACATTCCGCTGATAATCCGGTTGCGCGCCGGGAAGTGAAACGACAGGGGTTGTGTGCCCGGCGGATATTCGGAAATGACTGCTCCTTGCTGAACGATCGCCTCGAATAATTTTTTGTTTTCCGGGGGGTAAATGACGTCCAGACCGCTGCCCAGCACGGCGATCGTTCTTCCCTTCGCCGCCAGCGCGCCCCGATGCGCGCTGGAATCGATGCCCCTGGCCATGCCGCTGACAATCGTCGCGCCCCGGAGCGCGAGTTCCCGGCTGATTCTGTCCGTAGTGTATTTGCCGTACGTGCTGGCATGCCGGGACCCGACAATCGCAACGGAAATATCATCGCTTTGCAGGCGGCCCGCAACGTAAAGCAGGGCAGGCCGGTCATATACATTCAAAAGACGTCGCGGATAGTTTTCGTCCAGAAAGGTCACGATGCGAATACCGGCCTGATTCAGCGCCTCCACCCGGCGCAGAATGGCGTCCCAATCTCTAAAGGCATGAATGGCTTCCGCGCTCTTTTTGCTCATTTTGGGAACTGCGGCAAGTTCATGCGCCGGGGCCGAAAAGACGGCTGCCGGAGACCCGAATCGCTCCAGCAGGGGGCCGAAAAGCGCATCGCCGACGCCTTCCGTGGATTTAAGCGCCAGCCAGTATTTCACGTCTTCAGGATTCATAAAACGATAATAGTAAAATGTTTGTTTTTCAAAACTTGTTAACAGGCAATGGAAAATTGGCGCAAACGTTACCTCTTCTTGATTGCCTCTGTCAAGTTTTTTAAAAATATTGCGAAAAAGCTTTCTTTACGCTAGAAAAGCACAACAACTTCAACAGGGGAATTCATGGCTAAAAAAATTATCGTTTTCATTTTCGCAATGTTGATCTTTTACTCTCTTCCCGCGTTTGCGGCGACTCCTGCGGATCAGAAAGGGACGCACACCCCCTCCGAAGGCGCGGCGGCTTTAAAACCTATGCACCCCGAAGAACGATATCCCGTCCTCGCGATCATCCCCGGAGAAGTCGATCTGGGACTTATCAAACCGGGATCAACCGCCTTCAGGGAATTCAAATTGAGCGGCATTTCACCGGGAACCCTGGAGTGCGCGGCAGCCTGTCCGGACAACTGGGAGGTTTTATCCGGACAAGCGCTTCCGATGACATTGTCCCGTGAACCGGTCTCTTTGCGCGTGGAATTGATGATTGACGAGGATTTTGAAAAGTCGTACGGCGTCGAATCGACAGATCCCGCCTTTGCGGCGAGGATGAAAATGGAAGTCGCGGGGAAGGATTTGATTTGCCGGAAGAGCCTGAAGGCCGGCCAGTACCGGAAGGCACTCCCGCTGACCTTTGCCGGGGGCTCAAGGTTTGTTTTTATCGACTTCTGGATTCATCCCGAGCAGGTAATGCCGCTTATCAGCTTTTTCCCGCAGCGCCTGGACTTTGGATCCCAGCCCCCCGGGAAAATTTTATCCCAAAAAATAGAGCTGACCAATAAAGGCCGCGAAAAACTTCATTGGTCCGTCGTGGTCCCTTCCGGAGCCGGAAAGAGTGAATCTCCCGGTGAAGCGAAACAGGAAAGATACTTCTCTTTTCGCCAGGAAGAACTGCCGGAACCGGGTAAATACCTCATCCCGGAACACCTGAAAGATTCGACAGAACTCATTGGAAGATGGACCGAAAAAAATGGTTACCCTCTGAGCAGCGGCGGCGCGGGCGCGATGAAATTCCGCTTTCAGGGAACCGGCGTCAGCGTCTTTCTGGAGTCGCACGCTCCGGGAGGCAATTGCGCCGTCTATCTTGACGAAGCGCCGCTGATCCTGCCGGATGAATTGTCCGGGCAGTGGGAAAAAAAGGAAATTCTTGTCGCCGAAGGTCTGGCCGACGGACCCCACGCTCTGAAACTCGTTGTCAAAAGGGGAGTTCTGGAGTTGGAAGGCGTGAAAGTATTCGGCCGGGAAATCCAGCGGGGGCCGAAGGGTTGGATCACCGTTTTCCCAAATTCCGGCACGACTCTCAGTGAAATCGACTATCTCAACGTCAGGGTTGACACCACCTCCCTGGTCCCCGGCGTTTACGGAGAGGACATCCTCTTTCAAACCAATACCGGAGAAGAAGCCGCGGAGGTGTATATCGGCATCGTTCCCGACGCGGGTCATAAAGGCATGGATGTCTATTTGTATTCCAGAGGCGCCGACTATCTCTACACATCGGACCCCCAGGCGGAGGCCCGGCTGCTTGATCAGAACCGCTACATCAAGGAAGGCATTGCCTTCCGGCTTTTCGCGCCGCAAACCCCCGGTACGATCCCTTTTCATCGCTGGCACAATCCCGTCATCCGGGACCATTTTTATTCCCATGACCGGAGCGGCGGAAACAAAAGACTTGACGGCTATATTTATGAAGGGAACATCGGCAACATTGCCACATCCCGCATGACCAATACCCGGGAATTATACCGCTGGCACAACCCGACCACGGGGAGGCACTACTATTCGACCCAGCCGAAGCTCCTGCCCGCGCTGAAGAGGGGATACCGTTTTGACGGGATCGCCGGATACGTCCGATAGAATGAAGTTTTCACCCTTTTTGACCTTGACAAAAAAAAGAAGAGGGGATATTAGGCACACTCTTTTTGGTGCAGGATTAAAATGCGCCTGTAGCTCAGTTGGATAGAGCAACGGACTTCTAATCCGTGGGCCGAGAGTTCGAATCCCTCCAGGCGCACCAAAGCAAAAAATGGTGGGTGTAGCTCAGCTGGTTAGAGTGCCGGGTTGTGGCCCCGGAGGTCGAGGGTTCAAATCCCTTCACTCACCCCATTTTGGGTTGGAGAAGAGCGCCCGTAGCTCAGCTGGATAGAGTCGCAGACTTCGAATCTGTTGGTCGTAGGTTCGAATCCTACCGGGCGTGCCAGAATAAAAAAGAACAAGGGCCCTTAGCTCAGCTGGTAGAGCAACTGACTCTTAATCAGTAGGTTGTCGGTTCGATCCCGACAGGGCTCACCAAATATCAAGCACTTACGGGTTGCGTGGGTGCTTTTTTTGTGTCAAATATTGACCACATTTGACCACATATTCATCTCCTGGGTCATCACCCGAATATTTTTTTGATTTGCTCTTGATGCCGTTTAAATACTGTAATCAATAAGCAGATGAACTCGTAAAAAATCAATTTCGGCGCTTTTTTGTCATATCGGCGCAGCCTGCCTTCGAGAAGTCGGGGGCCGATATCCACATATGCGTTGCGATAGTAACTACCAAAGACTTTTACCCCCCGCGCGGAGGCTATGACGGCGTCCACAGTTTCAGGCCGAGGGTGATCAGCGCGGCGCTGACCGGCAGCCCGCCGAAACGACATCCACCTTCCTTTGTTGCCAAACAAATCCGCATCCGGATGCAAATAATGACTGCGTTCAGAACGGACATATGATATGCTTCCGCCACAGGTTTTCTAAAATCGCGAATACATCGGCATTGGAAAGACAAGGCCGGAAAATCAAAATGCGTTGCATTCATCAAAACTTTTTATGTCGTTCAAGGAAGGAGGTGTCTTACAGAGGTTCTGAAGGAGATGTTATGAAATATGAGCTTTCAGAAAAACTTGATCCGCAAATCAGCCTGTCGGAGAAAAGGAGAAATCTATGAAGAAGATCTTGTTTATCATAATGATCGTGTTTTCAGTCTTTGTAGCGACAATCCCGGCTGGCGCCGCAGCCAATCCCGGTTTTGATGACAAAGAAATTCGCATTGCCCAATTTGGCCCACAGACAGGTCCTGCCGCTCCCTGGGGCGCGGTGGCGCGCGGCGGCGCTCTGCTGGCTGAAATTGTGAACGCCGAAGGTGGCATCCACGGCCGCAAAATCAAATATTTTATTCGGGATGATCAGTACAGTCCGGCGGTGGCCCAAATGGGGGTCAAGGAGCTGGTGGACAAACACGGCATCTTTGCCTTTACCGGCGGCGTTTCCGGCGCTGGAGGGCACGCGGTGAAAGATTATCTGGCGGCCAATAAAGTGCTCTGGGTTGTTCCGGGGACCGCCGCGCTCAACACTGTGGCCGACAGGGACAAAGACGGCATGCCGAGCCGTTACCGTTACTGCTCCTACCCCCTGTTTGAGGACGAGGCGAGCATTGTCACAAAATATGCCGTGGAAAAACTCAAATACAAGAAAATCGGCATCGTTTACCAGAACGATGTGTTTGGAAAAGGCGGCCTGACCGGTATGCGGCAGCGTCTGGCAACCTACAAGATGAAGCCCGCCGAAGAAGCCCCGGTCGAGCCGAATGAAAAAGACCTGACCTCGCAGATGCTCAGGATGAAAAATTCCGGCGCGGAATGCGTCCTCATGTGGGTCAGCCCCACTTTGGCTGTCATCACCCTCAAGACCGCCCAGACAGTCGGCTACAAGCCCCAGTGGGTCGCGTTTGACGGCCTCTCCGACTATCAGATGATGTACAAAATCACCGGAGGGCTCTTTGAAGGCGTGATCACCGCCGCGTTCGTGCCGCCCATCGACTCCAACGAACCGCTCGTTGTCAAATACCGGGAAGCCGCCAAAAAATACGCGCCGGAGGAAACCTGGGGCACATACGTTCTGGCCGGCATCATGTTCATGGAGCCTCTGGTTGAGGCCCTCAAGCAAACCGGTCCGAATCTGAGCACGGAAGCCGTTATCATAGAACTCAATAAATTCAAAAACTGGAAGGGTCTGGGCGCGCCGATCACCTGGACGCCGCAGGTTCACCAGGGCACCGACTCCGTCCAAATCCAGAAATGCGGTCCCAATGGCAGTTACATTCTGCTTCAGGACTGGACCAGGAACGAACTGGCCACCTGGAAAAAGAAAAAATAGAAAAACAAGACAGGCGGGGCAGGGCGCCTCGCCTGTCTGTTCATTTCAAAAGATATTCCTTATAGGAGGCCCGCTTCTCCTATCTTGCAGCAATTGGTCATTAACAGTTCAACTTATATAGTAACGACATTTGTGAATGTTAAATTCTCAGCCGTCTTCCCGGCGAAAGCCGGGAACCAGTTTAAACAATGGTGGAAGCCGTCTCAAGTAAGGCATGACACAATTTAATGACCGCTTTTTCCCTCTCGGCGTTTTCAATGAACTTTTAGCAAAACGCCGTTCGCTCCGGACAAAATATTCTGATTATCCATTAAAAAATCCATAAATTGAAAATAATGCGACCTACGGTTGTCGTTTTGCCCTTGAAATGACGGTTGGAACCTCATATTCTCGTGCCAAATAACGGCAAAAGACCGTTCATGATGGCTTTGAGGCATCGGATGTCAATCGTCTGAAGTCCTCTGAACTCATAAAATGTGTAGAAACCTCATCGATTGGTTGGGGGCAATCCATCAAACTGCAAAAATGTTGAAGCGGCACTTGAATTAACCGGAGAATAGTCGTATGAAGAGATGCAGACATTGCGGCCAGGTCATCAGCAATGATGACGGATTCAATCCGATGAAGATCCTGGGCGACCTCCATGCAAAATCAGTCAAAAAATGTAAGGATCAGAATATTTATCCATCCAACAGAGAAGAGAAGGGTATGCTCAGTTTGTTGCACTGCGACGCGGAAAAGCGGGGAAACAAAAACCCTTAAAACTTATTTGCGAGTTCAGGATAATATAGCTGAGACCATTTACCACCGCCTCGTCGGCCCGAACAGTGACATGTTCCGGAAGCCCGAAGGGAGCGGAACGTGTCCCTAGAACAAGAGGCATCGCGCGCTTGACGACGCCCGAATGGTGGAGGTGGTTTGGATGGAAATGGAAAGAATAATGACGAAATCAACACCTTCTTATTACAAATACTGGGGAAAAGCGGACAAAGAAACGGGGAAATATCATCTGCTGCCTTATCACTGTTTGGACGTGGCGGCGGTTGGACATCAACTTTTGTCTAACAATTCAAAACTTCTGTGCAAAATTGCATCGATTACCGG
This sequence comes from Smithella sp., assembly GCA_012510495.1. Taxonomy (GTDB): domain Bacteria; phylum Desulfobacterota; class Syntrophia; order Syntrophales; family Smithellaceae; genus UBA8904. Next base: position 9,712 of record JAAZHX010000174.1, on the reverse strand, counting down.
TTTAGAAAAAACAATTTGTTTGAGGTGGTTGAAAATGGGCCTTGCAATTCACGACATTGGCAAATTTTCGGAAGCCTTTCAGAATTTAAAACCTGACTTGTTAAAACACTTGCAGGGTATTTCGAGCCAAAAGGTATACACTATTCGGCATGACAGTTTAGGTCACCTCTTCTTTAAGTCTTTTTTAGAGCAAGGACATTCTTTGTTTCATGAATTCCAGGACTGTTCAACGGATGAATGGCAAGATGTCATTCTGGCAATGATTCGAGCCTATACGGGGCATCACGGCGTACCTCCACAGATGAAGGATATAAATGGGACGCCATTGAATTATCACCGCTATTTCGGTGAAAATGATTCTCTGGCAGCGGAAAGCTTCATTAAAGAAGTCAGCATTATAAACAATATTCACACTGACAATTCAGGTTTTCCCCATCCATATGATCTGGAAGGGATGATGAAAAGGGCATCCTGGTTATTCGCTGGTTTCAGCGTGCTTTGCGATTGGATCGGTTCCAATAGTCTTTGGTTCCCATACATATCGGATCAGATCAGTCTTGCAGAGTATTGGGAAACACGCGCTTTGCCTCAGGCTGCAAATGCGGTTCATGCATCTGGCATCAATGCCGGTCGCCCATTGACAGAACGCCCCTTTTTTTTCGGACTCTTTCCATCCATCCAGGCACAAACGCCGTTGCAGGTATATGTCGATCAATGTCCACTTGGAAATTCACAACAGTTATTTATACTTGAAGATATAACCGGATCAGGAAAAACAGAAGCTGCTCTGCTTTTAGCGGGACGTTTGATGGCTGCAGGACACGGAAACGGAATGTTTGTGGCACTGCCAACAATGGCGACATCAAATGCCATGTATGCCCGACTCACTGACATCTATCGGCGTCTGTTTATGGCTGAGACTAAACCTTCTCTGGTTCTTGCCCACAGCGCCCGACATCTATCGGAGAATTTCTTGTCAACAATTAGTGGTCCGGGCAACTATGAAGCAGATGAAGAAACCGCAACTGCACAATGTTCATCATGGCTCGCAGACAATCGCAAGAAGGCGCAATTGGCGGATGTGGGCGTTGGCACACTCGATCAGGCATTGCTGGCAATTCTCCCTGCCCGGTTTCAATCTTTACGGCTGTTCGGTTTGGCCAATCATATTCTTATCATTGACGAGGTTCATGCCTATGATCCATATATGAACAAATTATTACAAAACCTTTTGACCTTTCATGCGGCGCTGGGTGGCAGCGCAATCATGCTTTCAGCTACATTGCCGACGCACACGCGACGTGGTTTCATTGCCGCTTTTGCCAATGGATGTGATGATTATCAACATCCTGAACAGGCAATCCAAAACTATCCCCTGGCCACTTCATACACAAAGGAAACAGGTATTTGTGAAACGCCGGTGAATGCAACACCTCAGCGTCAACGCAGCATAAAGATATCACTTGTGGATGAAGATTCCGAAGTCATCAGGCACATTAGTGAAGAGACACAAAAAGGTCATTGCGTCTGCTGGATCAGGAATACGGTACAAGATGCTGTGGGTGGATATGCAAAACTAAAAGAAAAAGTGCCTGATGGCAACCTTATGCTGTTTCATGCACGATTTGCTTTGGGGGATCGCTTAGATATCGAAGATGCAGTTTTGGAAGCATTTGGGAAAACAAGCACAGAATCGATGCGCAGGGGTAAGGTTCTGGTTGCAACACAGGTCGTCGAACAGTCGCTTGATCTGGATTTTGATCTGCTGATTACTGATCTTGCGCCTATGGATTTGCTGATTCAAAGGGCTGGGCGATTACACCGCCATGCCCGCGACGAGAAAGGCAACCCCATACAGGAAGGCCCTGATCGGCGCGAATCACCATGCATGATAATATATGGACCTTGGCCGGAAGAAAACGCAGACAGTGACTGGTTCAAATCTTTTTTCCCCAAGGCGGCGTTTGTTTATCCTAGTCACGGCTGTCTTTGGCTGTCCGCAAAGCTCCTGTCTGAAAAAAAGCATCTCAAGATGCCTGATGATGCCAGAATGTTGATTGAGGCCGCCTTTTCCGAAAGCGCAGAAAAGATACCTGAATCGCTCCAGCACCGCGATCAGCAGGCGGATGCAAAATGGCAAGCGGATAAAACGCTTGCACATATTAATATGCTTAAACTGGATGAGGGTTACGAAGCCACTGTGACCCAGTGGCGGGAAGACATGAAGACGCCCACGCGTCTGGGTGCTATGGATACTGCCGTGCGACTGGCCTGCTGGGATGATGCAAAACTGACACCGTGGTATCCGCATAAAAGATTCGCTTGGGATATGAGTCAAGTTAATATCCGTAGCAGTTTGGTTAATGAGGAAGTTATCCATGATGGCGCATTGGGTGAGAAAGTAGCCGGTTTAAAAGACGTTTTGCCGGACAAGGGCAAGTGGACGGTTCTTGTTGTCCTTCAGCAAAACGTTGACGGCCACTGGCGCGGTAAGGTGCTGAACAAGAAAAATGAAACCGTGTTGCTGGAATACGATCGATTGACCGGAGCGAAGATCATAACGAAGGAGGAATAAATGCAGTTTAATCTGATTGATGAGCAATGGATACCAGTAAGAAGACGAGATGGGACAAAAACCATGATAGCGCCCTACGAGGTTACGGATCAGTTCAAAGAAAATCCGGTTATGTCGCTTGACGCACCACGGTCGGACTTTAACGGTGCGCTGATTCAATTTCTGATTGGTCTCGTCCAGACAGTTGCAGCGCCGCAAAATGGAGCAGAATGGCGCAAAAAGCTTATTGAGCCGCCAGCCCCGGAGGAATTGAACGCAGCCTTCTCATCAGTGCATCATGCCTTTGAGCTTGGTGGCGATGGTCCAAGATTTATGCAGGATTACGATGCACTTACGGTTTCACAAGGCAATATCGATGGAATACTGATTGACATGCCTGGGGATAGCACTACAAAAAAAAACACAGATCATTTTATCAAACGCAATACAGTGAAAAAGATATGTCCGTCATGTTCAGCTATAGCACTTCTTACGATGCAGATTAATGCACCAGCTGGCGGTCAAGGTAATAGAACCTCATTGAGAGGCGGTGGACCACTGACAACCATTATTGCTGGTGACAAGCAACATGACACTCTTTGGCAACTTATTTGGTTGAATGTTTTGGAGCACGGTGCGTTTTTAAATATCTGCTGTAACCCGAAACTAATTACGGACGACGCCAAATTCCCATGGATGACTAAGACTAGGACAAGCGAGACTGAGGAAAATGTTTGTCAGCCAGGCGATTTTCATCCAGCTGTGATGTTTTGGGGAATGCCGCGGCGCATCAGGCTTAACACAGATTATCTTATGAACGGTTATTGCGACACGTGCGGTCAATTATCAGATTCATTAATTAGTCAATATCAACAAAAGAACTTTGGCATGAATTTTACCGGTTCTTGGTTACATCCGCTTTCACCATATAGCATAGGTAAAGACGAGCTAATACCTACCCATCCTCAACCAGGTGGTGTTACATACCGACATTGGCTTGGTCTTGTTCAACAGGATAATAACGATAAGAAAATGCCTGCCCGTATCGTTCATGAATTTATTAATAACCGACATCGTGCTGGTTGGCAATTCCGTCTTTGGGCCTTTGGTTATGACATGAAAAATATGAATGCACGTTGTTGGTATGAATCGAGGATGCCCTTGCTATACATTGATCCGTCTATAAGAACGGAATATGAAAATACAGTTGCATCTGTTATCAAGTCTGCCGTAATTGTTGGGAAAAATCTGCGTATTGCCCTTAAAAACGCAATTCATGGCAAACCCATTGTTGACCCAATAACAAATAAAATAAAATGGGAATACAAAGACATAAAAAAACTTCCTGCTGATGAAGATAAGCGCCGATCAAAAGTACTTTTCGAAACAAAAGAGAATACATCTCTGATTTCAATAGAATCGTTATTTTGGCAAAATACTGAAGCCTTGTTTTACGCATTATTAGCCGATATCACAAAGACTTACGAGAATAAAATGGAGATGATTGCGTATCTAATGAATTGGCATAATTGCCTTTGCTTAGAAGCAGAAAGACTTTTCGATGCCTATTCTTGGGAGTTACCGATTGAGGATTCCAATCCAAAACGAATTGTGATTGCCAGAAACGAAATGAGAAAATTCAATCGGGGAAGCAAAGTTAAAAATCTTCTTAATTTATAAAATCGAATTGCATCAAGAAAGGAGGAGGCATGGCAACAACATACTTGAGATTCAACACAGATTCACCCGAGACCCAGGCGCTTTCTTTATGGTGGCAAGCGTTAGATGCCAGCAGGGGTGACCGGGCCGAACTGCGCCGTTGCGCTACTTTGACAGAAGTGGTGTTCACACCTGCTTATCACCGCTTGCGCATTGCTGTTGGAAAACATGGCGCAGTCAACGATAATGCGCTCGCTCTGGTGGCAGGACTGGCGGCGCGCGTAAAAATGGACGTAACTGAAAGCACGCTGGCTGAACAAATGGCGACAGGCAAGGCGGACGGTTCTGCAAGAGTAAGCGGTTTGCGCTTTCGACGCTTACTTAAAGTTAAAGAGGCCGATGGCCTGTTTAGCGCCATGGGGCGCGTTGTGGCACTACTGGGCGGTGCGGTCAATTTGCAGAGTCTTGCTAACAGCGTATATTTTTGGAATGACAGAACACGGAAACAATGGGCTTTTGAATACTATTCAAAGTCGCCGTCTGAACAATAAATTACCTCACAAAAAGGAGAAATGAACATGAGTAACTTTATTCAACTGCATCTGCTGACATCCTATCCGCCATCAAACCTGAACCGTGATGATCTGGGCCGACCCAAAACAGCCATTATGGGCGGCAAAAACCGATTGAGAGTATCTTCCCAAAGCTTAAAACGGGCATGGCGGACTTCATCTATTTTTGCTGAAGCAATGAAAGGTCATATCGGTACCCGCACCAAAACAATGGGCATAGAGGTGTATGAAGCACTGAAATCAAAAGGTGTTACAGAGGATGCCAAAGAATGGGCTAAACAGATTGCCGAGGTTTTCGGTAAAGCTAAAAAGGCTAACGCGGCTAAGCCGCTGGAAGAACTGGAAATCGAACAACTTGCTCACTTCAGCCCGGAGGAAAAAAAAGCAATAGATGTGCTTGTAGACAAACTGGCCACAACCAAGGCCGCCCCGTCCTCTGATGATCTGAAATTGCTCAAAGAAAGTCATACAGCCGCTGACATCGCCATGTTTGGAAGAATGCTGGCCAGTTCACCTGCTTTCAATACTGAAGCTGCCGTGCAGGTTGCCCATGCCATAACCGTTCACGATGTGGCTGTCGAAGATGATTACTTTACCGCGGTTGACGACCTGAATAAAGGGGACGAGGACATGGGCGCGGCTCATATTGGCGAAACAGAATTCGGCGCAGGCGTATTCTACCTTTATATCTGCATCAACCGTGATTTGTTGCAGGAAAACATTGGGGGCAAGGTGCTTGCCGATAAGGCGATGGAGGCGCTGGTTGAAGCCGCCGCAAAAGTATCACCGAACGGTAAGCAAAATAGTTTTGCATCCCGTGCCTATGCTTCATATATCCTTGCAGAGAAGGGTGAACAACAACCCCGCTCTCTTTCTGTGGCTTTTCTAAAACCGATCAAAGGTGAAGATATTTTAAGCAAAGCCATTGAAGCCCTTGATAAAAAGTGGGCAAACATGGAGGCGGTTTATGGCAAGTGCGCCGAAGCCACAAAAACCATGAACGCGGAGACCGGTGAAGGCAGCCTTAAAGAGATTATTACTTTCGTGACGGAGTAAGATTATGAAAGACTACCTTCTGTTTCAGTTGTATGGGCCGCTGGCTTCCTGGGGGGATATAGCCGTTGGGGAATACCGGCCAAGCTACGCCCATCCGAGCAAATCGGCCATTATTGGTCTATTGGCGGCGGCGCTTGGTATCCGGCGCGACGAGGAAGAACGGCAGAATTCACTGGCGGCTGCCTGCTCATTCGCTGTTAGGATTGACGCTATGGGTGTGCTTATGCGCGACTATCATACAACCCAGGTTCCTTCAGCCAAAAAAGGTGTGTCGCATGATACACGACGATCCGAACTGGCAAAGAAGGAAGAGCTTAACACTATTTTGTCCAGTCGTGATTATAGATGCGATGCAGTTTATACCGTGGCCATCACTGTGGTCAAAGACGCTCCTTATTCTGTCGAACAAATAGCAGCTGCATTGCAAAAACCCGTCTTTACGCTCTATCTTGGCCGCAAATCATGTCCTTTGGCTATGCCGATTCATCCTCTGATCATCAAGGCCGAGACACTACGGGATGCACTGATGACCGTGCCACCAATAGCTGAATTGTCAGATATCACTTCGAAAACAACTACGAATGTTTATTGGGAAACCAATATCGCAAGCGGCATTGCACTTCAACACGTCATTACCCGAAGAGACGAGCCACGTTCGCGAAAGCGCTGGCAGTTTAGTGACCGCCTTGAAAACTATGGCGTTTTTAAAAAGGAGGAATAGCGATGTATTTCAGTATGATTACACTGCAAAAAGGCCTTTCTCCTCATGATGTTAATGTGCTTGCCAGTCATACAGGATATCAGTCTCATCAACTTGTTTGGCAACTGTTTGCCGACCATGAAGATCGAAAGCGCGACTTCATTTACCGTTACGAAGCACGTAATGGCACACCGACATTTTACACTGTTTCGGAACGTAAACCCTCAGGTGATGCAAAGATATGGCAAATCCACACGAAGGAATACAAGCCGAAACTTTGGTCTGGTCAGCTTCTTGGGTTTACCGTGTGTGCTAATCCAATCCGTGCCAAACGTGAAGAGAACGGAAAGCAAAAACGTCATGACGTGATTATGGAAGAAAAATTGAAATTGAAGAAAGAAGGTAAAGATTGCGACATGCCCGACATTGTCCAGAAATATGGTCTGCAATGGCTGGAAGAACGAGCAGTCACCCACGGTTTCAGCGTAACATCCAACAATGTGAGAGTGGATGGCTATCGACAACACAAATTCTTTAAAAGAAAAGGAAACAGTCCCATAAGCTTGAGTACGATCGATATAAACGGCATTCTTACGGTTATGGACCCGGATGTATTTATTGATAAATGCCTCTTTAAAGGAATTGGTCCCGCAAAAGGTTTCGGTTGCGGTATGATGCTTGTGCGGCGGGTGTAATGTAATAAGGAGAAATCTCATGACCAATTCTTCGGTGATCTTTGAAGGTTACAAAATTCGGCGGCATTGCGATGAGCGGGTCGAAACAAGGCATTCAGTCGATGATAAATTGTAGCCGACTGAAAACGGAAACAGACGACGGAATTATGCGGATGAACAACAAGGGTCAAATGCCAAATAATATTTTTCAATTCAATCATATGTCCGGGAGCTATAAAGAAATTCTTACAACTGAACAGAGGGTGTGATGGGAACAAAAAAAAATATGGAAAAAGCGGAAGAATCTCGGATTGTTGTCTTTCAGAAAAAAAACATTCGACGCACATTGCATAATGACGAGTGGTGGTTTGCTATTGTGGATGTGGTTGCAGTCTTGACCGATTCGAAAGACCCATCAGGTTACATCAAGGATATGCGCAGGCGTGACACGGAGTTATCTAAAGGGTGGGGGCAAATTGCCACCCCCCTTTTGCTGCAAACCGAAGGTGGAAATCAAAAGATTAATTGCGCCAATACAGAAGGGCTTTTCCGCATTATCCAATCCATCCCCTCCCCTAAGGCCGAACCTTTCAAGCGGTGGCTAGCCAGAGTCGGCTACGAGCGCGTGCAGGAAATTGAAGACCCTGAACTGGCCACCAAAAGAACCAAAGCGCTTTATCGAGCCAAGGGTTATTCCGACGACTGGATAGAAAAACGGATGCGCGGCATTGCGATCCGGGCAGAGCTGACCGATGAATGGAAAAAACGGCAGGTGGGCCAAGAAAGAGAATACGCCATCTTGACGGCGGAAATCTCGAAAGCTACCTTTGGCCTGACACCATCGGAGTACAAAGACTTGAAAGGCCTGGAACGTGAAAATCTGCGGGATCATATGAACGATCTGGAATTAATCTTTTCCATGCTGGGTGAGGCCGCAACAACTGAGATTACCAAAACACAAGATACCCAGGGATTTGATGAAAACCGCACCGCCGCAAAAAAAGGCGGGAAGATAGCCGGTTTCGCCCGCGAAAAGTTGGAGAAAGAGACGAAAAAGATGGTCGTCTCTAAAGAAAACTACCTGGATGCCCCGGAGAAGAGGAAACGTTTGGAGAAGAAATAATCAAAGCAACAGGAGAAGAATGAACCATGAAATCACTGGATCGTGATTTTCTGGAACGCCAGTCGATAGCGATTGAATTTGCCGGTACGCTGCGTCTGTTGGGCGAATATCGGGGCCAACAGGATTTGTTGCAAAATCAAATACCGCAGGCATTGAACACACTTCGACAGACAGCATTGATCCAAAGCGCTGAATCGTCCAACCGGATTGAGGGCATTACAGTGGAGGAAGAGCGTCTGCGTCCCTTGCTGGAAAAGGACGCTACCCCACGGAATCAGTTCGAGGCAGAGATTATCGGCTACAAGAATGTACTGGCGTGGATACAAAACATGCATAGCCGCATTGATCTTGTACCTGACACCATTCTCAAAATGCATCGGGATATGCTGAGCAAGACGGATATGCCTGCAGGTCGTTGGAAGCGGCGCGACAATACCATCGAAGAACGTTTGTCCGATGGCCGCTGGATTACGCGCTATGTCCCGGTTTCAGCCGGCGAAACTCCTTTTTACATGCAGGAGTTATGCAGCCGCTTTACTCGTTTTTGGGAAGAAGGCCGAATAGATTATCTACTGCTTACCTATGCCTTTGTTCTCGATTTTCTTTGTATTCACCCGTTTACCGATGGAAACGGGCGTGTGTCTAGACTGCTGACAACACTGTTGCTTCATCACGGCGGTTATGAAGTTGTTCGCTATATCAGCTTGGAACGGCTGATCGAGGAAAGCAAAGGGGGGTATTACGACGTCCTAAATCGTGTGTCTGAAAAGTGGCACACAGGTGGTCATTCGATCATACCCTGGTGGGAGTACAATCTGGGCTTGCTGATTGCCGCTTATAAGGAATTTGAAAATCGTGTCAACACGGCGCGTTCCAATCGTGGTTCCAAAACCGCCTGTGTGCAGGAAGCGGTCAAACATCTGCCCGTCGAATTTGAAATTCGGGAAGTCGTGCAGGCCTGTCCGGGTGTGAGTCGTCCGATGATTCGGACGATTCTTGAACACCTTCGTGAAGAAGGGAAACTGGATCTTTAGGGACAGGCCGGGAGGTAAAATGGAGAAAGGTGATAGCATCCAATAAACGTAATAATAAACGCGATAATAAGAAAAAAGGGGGTTGATCGTGACGGAAACCATATTGCCGCCGCTCAAACCGATTCCGATGAAAGACCGTGTTTCAGTTATCTTTGTTGAAAAAGGAAATCTCGATGTTCTGGACGGTGCTTTTGTGGTCGTCGATAAGAATGGAGTTCGCACCCATATTCCAGTAGGCAGTGTTGCATGTTTGATGCTGGAACCGGGATCGCGTGTATCTCATGCCGCCGTAACATTGGCATCCCGGGTTGGATGTCTTCTGGTATGGGTGGGTGACGGC
>JAAZHX010000295.1 GCA_012510495.1 Smithella sp. | reverse complement strand
GTTTCGGACAACAAATTTTATAGCTGTCTCGGGGAACTCATAAAGGTTGCCTTCCCATGCTCTTTAATTCCTACTTTTTCATTCTGATGTTTCTGCCGGTCGCTGTGGCGGGTTTTTTTCTTCTAGGCCGCAGCGGACGCGCGACCTGGGCATTGCTCTGGTTGATCGGCGCTTCCCTCCTTTTTTACGGATGGTGGAATCCCTGGTTTGTGGCGTTGTTGATAGGATCCATTTTGTTTAACTACTGTTGGGGGATCGCCGTCGGCCGCGGTTCGAAAATCCTGCTTGCGGTTGGAATTGCGGCAAATCTCGGGCTGCTCGGCTATTTCAAATACGCAAATTTTTTTGTAGAGAACCTTGAGGTCGTCGGTTGTTCTATCGAACTGTCCCCGGTTGTGCTGCCTCTGGCAATTTCGTTTTATACGTTTCAACAAATATCCTATCTGGTTGACGCTTATCATGGCAAAATAACGGGGCATGATTTTTTACACTACTGCCTGTTTGTAACTTTTTTCCCCAGGCTCATGCAGGGTCCCATCGTTTACTATAATGAATTTACGCCCCAGTTCGCGGAAAAAGAAGTATTCCGCTTCAATCCGCGTATGGTTGCGGCGGGCATCACTGTTTTTTTCTTTGGCTTATTTAAAAAAGTGATTTTTGCGGACGGGTTGGCGACCTACGCGACGCCTGTATTTGAGGCGGCGCGACATGGCTACGTGCTTTCATTAATGGAAGCTTGGGAAGGCGCCCTGGCCTATACACTGCAAATCTATTTTGACTTTTCCGGCTACTCCGATATGGCCATTGGTCTGGCCTTTCTGTTCGGCATCCGCATTCCCCTGAATTTTAATTCTCCCTATCAATCCTTAAACGTCATCGATTTTTGGAGAAGATGGCATATGTCGCTTTCCCGTTTTTTGCGGGACTATCTCTATATTCCTCTGGGCGGTAACCGCAAGGGAGAAGCCATGCGCTTTGTCAATATAATGATCACCATGCTGCTGGGAGGGCTATGGCACGGCGCGGCATGGACCTTTGTCCTGTGGGGAGGGTTGCACGGTTTATTTCTGATCATCAATCACGGATGGGTAAAAATCAAAAGGCGGTTTGGTTATGAAGGAAAGGGCGGACGGATCGGCCGTTTCTTCTCCGGAGCGCTTACATTTCTTGCCGTTACGGTGGCTTGGGTTTTTTTCAGGGCCGACAGCGCCGCCACTGCGTTTCGTATCATCGGCTCCATGGCCGGTCAAAACGGTTTTGCCCTGCCGGAAAAATATCTGGATAAGTTTGCTGTGCTGGCCGTGCCGCTTCAGGCCTGGGGGGTTGATTTTCACTCCATGCACTACTTTAAAGGCAGCAATGAAGTGGTTTATATCCTTATGGCCCTGCTGGTTGTCTGGCTGGCGCCCAATGTCCAGCAAATCATGGATCTTTGCATGCCGTATTTGAATATTATGGCCAAGGGCAAGAAACTGGCCCCACCACCGGCATGGCTGACCTGGCGTCCTTCATACCTCTGGGCGATTGTGCTTGTGCTATGCGCTGTTGTTGCCGTGCTTTCCATGGGCCGGGTCAGTGAATTTCTCTATTTTCAATTTTAAATGATGAAGAAATTAAACGATAAAAGATATCTTGTTTTTTCGGGTCTGGCCGTTGGGGTCTCGTTGCTGCTGGTTGCAGCGTTCAATTATGTTATGGACCCTTACAATTTGCAGGGCAATAACTGGACGGGTGTTTACTTTTGGAACGAGCATCAGGTCAAAGACGCAATATTGACCTATCAACATGAAGGGGTTCTCATTGGGTCCAGCAAAACCGGATATGTCAATCCCGACGACCTTTCCTGCTATCGGTTTTACAACGCTTCCATGCGCGCCATGGTCCCGGAAGAGATGTATTTTTATTTAAAGAAATACCTGCGCCGTGAAAAACTGGTGTTGGTGGGCTTTGATTTCTTCATGTTCAATGAAAGGGAATTTCCGCTGATCAGAATAGCGGACTGGGATGATCTGCGCTATGGCAGGATGGAATATCTGCTGGGTGCGGAAACCGTAAAATCGTCATGGAAGACCTTGACCAAATGGTACAAAAATGAAAAAAAGCACGGCATGAAGGCAAACGGGCAATTCGACTATCCGGGAGCATCGGAGGTCTCTGCTTCTCCCGGATCTCAGCAACAATATGAAAAGCAATATCAGGATATTATCAAAGGGCTGGTACAAAATCATTATTACAAGTTTTCTTTTTCGCAAACACGGATCGATTATGTGAAAAAGATCAAAACGCTTCTGGAAGAAAATAAAATTCCTTATGCGGTATTCATCAATCCTCTTAATCACGACGTGCTGGCGGCGCTTCAGAATATTGACGCTTATTTGCTGTTCTTGAGCTGGAAGCGGGAAATGAATAATATTTTCCCTGATATCTATGATTACTCCATCAGCCGGTATTCAGCGCGGGAGGGATTTTATCGGGGGGATCCCTATCATTACACCAATGCCACAGGAATAGCGTTTTTAAATGAGATCATCAGTGATTTTTGTCCGGAAGGGTCAAAGCCGTAAAATCTTTTTCCTGAACCGGTAAATCAGATTTGAATCGGAAGGCTCTTTTCTGATGGTGATTTTGACGGGGCGGCAAGGCCGATCGCCTGCGCTTCGTTTGTCTTTTTCAATATAATCGGCGATCAAGGCAAATACGTTGTGCGTATCCAGAACTTTTTCCCTGGCTTCCCAGATTTTTTGTTCCGACGATTCATATCTTTTCTGTTCGATGCACGATTCAATGACGGCTATGGCCCGTTCCGGATGATCCAGGTCGATCGGGGTCAGGGATGCGGGATCAAAATAGCGGTTGATGTTGGGACAGCCATAATAAATGGGGTGACAGGCCGCCAGAAAAGCATCGGAAAGTTTCTCCGTCCAGTAGTCGTTGACGGCGCTGTTTTCAAGCGCCACGTGGTATTGATAGTCGGCCAGCGCGTCCCATTTGTCTTCGATTTCGTTCAGATCCCTTCCAAACAGATCGACTTTGTCGCCAAAGTGAATCTTAAGCCGCTTTGCGAAATCAAGTCTCTTCCGATGTCCCTCACTCATCGCCTTGGATGATGAAATGACGGACAGGATTTTTGTTTTTGGAATGGAGGTCATGGCCTTGAGTTCGTCATAATCCTTCGAAAATTCGACATTGACATGATCTTGCTGCCTTCTGCCGACATGCCAGGGCAATCCCTGTTGTTGAAAAATCGGTCGGGGGTGATCGATGTTTGGGTGGCAAGTGATCACGGCGGCGAACTGATGCAGATATTCGCTTTTATACGTTTTCAGCGTGGGAGGCTCGCAGGTAATGAGGACGGTATGCTCTTTCGGACAGACGGCATGATCTTTTTTTTTGTCTAAGCCTTCCAGGACAAACCAGTAGTCGCAACGTTCGACATCGGTATTACAGAAAAAACGGCAATTGCCCCAAAACCCTTTCTGCCCGGGGGTTTGACGAAGAATCGGCCACGGCGGGTGGGAGAGCTTCACGGTGATCATTTCGGTTTCTCACCTTTCATGTTAAGGCTCAAACCCATGCCGTAGGGCTCGAAACCGGCACCGTTGCTGGAATCCATGACGTCCTTGCCGGCAAAGTGAGGCCGGAGAGGATATTCCTCTATATGGATAAACCCTGCCGCTTCCAGTTTTCTTGCAAGATATTCCGGCCAGAAGAAGAGCTTATGGTAGTTGTATTTATGATCCTGCCCGCCGCCCATCACGCCTTGCAACAGATCCAGTTCTGCATCGGACCATCGCTGTTTTTTGGATGCGACAAGGCATTTTTCGATGTCCGGCACCGATATGCGCAAGATCCCCCCCCCTTTCAGAATATAATGAAACTGTTTCAGATAAAGCGGCAGAAAGCGCGCAGGCAGGTGCTCCATGGTGTGGCAGATGTATATTTCGGAAACCGAGTTTTCCGGAAAGAAATCATAAAGCTTGCTCAGCTTGCATCGGAAATCGACAGCCGGAGTGAAGACAGCGTCGATATTGATGAACCCTTCAAGTTTAACAGGGCCGCATCCCAGGTGAAGCCTGTCGGTTTTGCCGAGCAGCCTTTTTGCTTTTAAAATTTTAAAAGGATGCGGATTAATCCATGATCTTTTGGGTTTCAGCCGATTGGCGGCTGTCCGGTCGAAAAACCGGAGCAGGCGATACCCGCTTCCCATCAATGTCCAGATAAATTCAGGCAATTTCAAGAGCAACACCTCGTTGGATTATTTTGCCCCGGATGTTTTTCTCGGGATCAGCGGCAAAGCAATCTCCTGGTGAACGCTTTCGTTTACCAGGCCGTAAAATTTCTTATAGTCCATCTGATAGCCTTTTTGCCACTGCTCCAGCAGCTCGTCCGGGTGGATATTGCCGGAAAGGTTTTTTCTTTCCGTTTGAACCCGGTTGCAGGGGATGTTCACAATCCTTGATTTCTGGTATCCGATCCCGCGGCGGTTGATGAAAAAAGGCTTGAAGATTTGCAGTTGGTCTTCGAATGAATTAGGAGCGCTGAAAGAGAGCAGAACGGCCATGGCCGTCATTTCCCGTCTTGCAAAAAAATGGCCGTCAACCGAAAGAGGATAACCCCAATCCAGCTCTCCTTTTTCCCATTGCCAGATAATTTCATCGCTCGAATGCACGGGAGGAGCCGGAAATTCCGGCAAAGCCTGGGGTCTCTGCAGAACGTAGCAGCGTGAAAGGTTCTGTCCCATGCGCAGACTGAACACAAACTCATCCGGATCGAATTTGACAATATCCCGAAGATCAACCGGTTCCGTAAACAGGATATCGTCCACCAGGAAAAACAATATGTCACCGGTCATGGAGGTAAGAATTTCAAGTAAATCGTATTTGAAGGAATATTCGTTTTGCTGACGGATAAAACGGATATTTTGCCGGTCAAATGCGGCAACGACGTCGTCGTATGCTTTCTGGTGTGATGAAGAGGAAGATGTGTAAAGCACATGCACAGGCACAACCGGCGCAACCTTTTCCTGGAAGGTTGACAGCAGCGCATGAAGCTGCAGCGCCCTGTCTTTTGAAAAAATGATACATTCAGCGGTAAAAGGTTCTTTCAACTTTTTCCAGCCGGCTTTACATTCAAGAAAAGCCCGAATCGCCTTTTCCCTTTGCTTTTGTTTGTTGGGCGGCAGATAGATCAGGCTGAGCATCTTTGATGTTATGGTATGCCGAAGCCGCCCCAGAATCCGAGGGCCTGCGGCATAAAAATCTTTTGCGCTGCGGCACAACCGTTCCTGTAAATCATATTCAGGAAAGTGGAGCGGGCTGGGCATTTCGCCCACACCATGCAAAGCCGACTGATAGATTTTGAATCGAGTGCGATACGCTTCCTTGCGTCTTTGCCGGGTTGTCTTGGAAGGAGCGGCATGCTTGGAGGAAAGGTCCCGGTAAACTACCAGCGGCAGAGGCATCAGCCACATTTCTCCCAGCGGGCCGATTCTGAGCCACAGGTCATGGTCTTCGCCGTCCGGACCTTTGTACAGGTTTTCGTTCTGAAATCCGGAATATCGCAGCGCCGATCTTTGAATTACGGCTGAGGAATTGATAAAGTAATCGTCATCCACCAGTTTTTCATAGGGAACCTGACCGAAGGGCGCCTTTTTGAAATAGAGAGGAAGGTTGTCTTTCCGATAATCCTGATTTTCCTTCATGATCCACGCATTGCTTCCCAGAAGAACACAATGGGGATGCTCTTTCAAAAAGGCGATCTGCTGCTCCAGCTTTTCGGGAAGCCAGATGTCGTCGTCGTCCAGAAACGCGATATAAGGCGCATGGCCCGCGCGCATGGCGGTATTGCGGGGTGTGGCCGGTGTTCCTGAATGTTCGCCCGGCAAGTAGTGAAATCGTCTGTCCTGTAAAAACGGGGCAACCGTGGCTCGCGTTTTCTCACTTTCCCCGTCCTCGGCGATCCAGCATTCCCAGTGGGGATAGGTCTGAGTCTGAACACTCTCCAGCGTTTCGGCAAGTATTTCATACCGGTGATAGGTGGGAACGACAATATCAATGCTTGTGGATGACATTCTCATAAAATCAACACTGGCTGATGCTTCATTTGGCATGCATTTAACACAGATAAAAAAAATCATATAGTAAAAAAGAAAGTGATATGCTATGCATTCCCAACATATTGATAAAACATCTGAATTGAAAAATTGCCCGTATGAACCATAAAAACAATATCTTTTATAAAGTCCACAAGAGAGTAAAAGAGGAGATCAGCGCCCGCAAAAAAGTGTTGTTGTGGAAACTGAAAGGCCGTCCCGTCCCGGCGCCCCATGCCGTCAAACAGGCGATTGTCAGGGAGTATGAGGCAAAATTTAAGCTGCCTGTTTTTATCGAAACCGGTACTTATATGGGGGAAATGATTGATGCGGTATTGAATCTTTTCCCCAAAATCATTTCCATCGAATTTGACCCGAAACTGGCCCAACGCGCACAAGACAAATATTCTTCCACGCGCCACGTTACCATTCTTCAGGGCGACAGTGGAACATTGATGCCGGAGCTGCTGTCCGGCATCAAAGAACCCTGTTTGTTCTGGTTGGATGCTCACTATTCAGGCGGCGTTACCGGACAGGCTGATTCGGAAACGCCGATTGTCAAAGAGATCAAAGCCATCCTGGAACATCCCTGTTCGGAGCATGTGATCCTGATTGACGATGCCCGTGAATTTACAGGCAACAGCAACTATCCGACGCTGGAAGAGCTCAAACAGATATTAAAAAACAGCCGTCGTGAATGGCAGATGACGGTTGATGCCGACGTGATAAGGATTCATCAATAGTCATTTTTTGGTGTGAAGACGAGAGTTTCAATATTCAGCCGGGCGTATTTTCGGCAGGAGTTCTTCCATGGCTTCACGAATCACATGCTTTGCCTGATCGACAGTCAATGCCTCCAGGCACCGGCTGCGTCCGCTTCCTTCGCAGCCTTTCAGGTGGCAGGGGACACAGTCCATATTCGATACAATAACCCGGTGGTTTTTCCCAACGGGCGCCCATTCTTTCCAGGAGGACGGGCCGTAGATGGTGATTGTCGGTGTGCCGGTAGCCGCCGCGATGTGTGGCGCGGCGCTGTCCACACCGATATGAAGCAGGCTTTGACCGAGCAGGCCGGCCAACTCGGTCAGAGTTGTCAGGCCTGCAAAGTTGAATGTTCCGGACTTGCATTGACGTCTAATGTCTTCCGCTTTTGCCTGTTCCTCCCGTGACCCGACGATGATGACGGGGATTGCATAATCTCTCCCCAGCCAGTTGATAACTTCAATCCACTTGAGAGTGTCCCATTCCTTATGAGGCCAACGGGAGAATGGGTTAACGGTGATCCAGCCCTTCGAGCCGTTCACCTTTTCGCGAGTCAGGATTTCCCGAACACGCCCTTTGACCGAACCCGCCACCCATAAGCTGGGCGTGACGTCATCCGTATCAATGCCTAGTTTTCTTAAGATTCGCAGCGATTGCTCTGCGGCGCCGAAGGGATGAACCGGTGGGCCGACTTCGATGCCATGTGTAAATAAATAATTTCTCCAGAAGGGAAGGTTCTCGGGATAATACAAAGTTACCCGCATTGGCGCTCCCGTGGCGAAGGCCATGAAGGCGCCTCGATCCCCAAGACGAAGGTCAACAACCAGATCGAAGCGCTCGGCGCGAAGATCCCGTAAAAAAGAGAGCTGGCCTGACGCCTGCTGAAACAGGTTTCCACGATAGCTCTTCACCTCAAACACCTGCTCGATAGCAGGGTCCGCCTCCAGAAGGTCGCCGAAGCCTTCCCGTACCAACACGCATACCTTACCGTCGGGCAGGGCGTCTTTGACCGCCCGGATGCTGGGCGTTGTCCAGACCACGTCGCCGATGTCCCCCAGTTGAATCAGAAGGACCTTGCGTACAAAGTCGGGAAGTTTGAACGTGGGTGAGTCGATAATCCGCATGCCCTCAAGCCTCTTTCTTTTTGGCGGCCAGAATTTCCTCATAGAGCGCCCGGTATTTTTCGGCTGCCGCGTCCCAGGAGTTTTCGGACGCCGTCGCCAGCGCGGCGGCGGACATCCGGCGGCGAATGCCTTCATCCAGCATCGTCTTCAGGACGGAGGCCACATGATCGTGGTCCGACGGGTTTTCGATCACGAAACCGTTTTCACCCTGGACCACCACATCCTTCGCGCCCACGCGGCTGCTGACCACGACCGGGAGCCCGGCCGCCATTGCCTCGAGGACAACCATGCCGAACGTGTCAAATTGTGAAAGCATCACATACAAATCGCCCGCCAGATACAGGTCCGTCAGCTTTTCCCGGTCGAGCAGGCCGGTGAAAACAATATTTTCGGCCACGCCCGCTTCCCCGGCCATCTTTTGGTATTTTCTGGCGTTGCCCTTGCCCGCGACCACCAGCTTGAGACTGCCTGCCTGTTTCTGAAGGTTTCCCAGAGACGCTATGATGTCGTCAAGTCCCTTGATCTCGAAGTTCATCGACGCGAAGACCATGACCGGATCGTTCTCGCCGATGCCCAGGGAGCTTCTCACGGCGTGTCGTGCTTCATTTTTATTTTTCCGCCGGTAACCGGACAGCTCCACGCCGGGGTGGATGATGAACACTTTTTCGGGATCGATCGGGTATTCCCGCAAAAAGATGTCCCTGGTCAAACTGGAAACGGCGACGAATTTCCGGCAGCCGCCCTCAAGCACCAGCTTTCTTTCCACCCACGCCGTCGCCCGGTCATAGAGGCTCATGGATTTACGCCGGACCTGATCAACCCAGTAGCGATGCGGCACACCGTGCAGCGTGAAAAGATCGGCCGCAAAAATCCTTTCATGGCTGTGCACCAGGTCAAAATTGCCGCGCCGGATTTGGTTTTGCACGAACCACGCGAAACTGACCGTCGTCATCCACTTGGGGAACAAAACAACGGGGATCTTCTCAAACCGGACGGCGCCGGGATCCGGCGCGATGCGGTTGGCCAGCACATGAAAGTCGTCCTGCGTCCTGTCGCGGAGCTTTCCGGTCAGTTCCGAGGCGAACTGCTCTGCGCCGCCCGCCAGCCCGTATTTGGGAATCACCACGGCGATTTTGCTCATGAAACCATTTCTTTCGGCTGTTTTTTTTCTGACGCCAGCACTAACATAGTTGAAGAAAAAAATCATAAAAAAAGGACGTTCTGTTTATTCGTGGGGAATGGGCCATGGGTAATAAGTAACAGGCCAATGGTGAAAGATGTTATGATGATCCTGCCGAACCATATAACGTTTAAATTTAATGATCGCGTTTGCTGACCGGTTTTCCGGCTGGTGTTACTCTCCCCGCAATTTCAGACTCCGGTGTTTGAAGCGTTTGCCACTTCTTTTTGTGCCAGGTTCCGCAGGATGCCGATCATTGCGAGCTGAATATACAGCAGGACCCCCTGTGTTCCGTACAGGGCGTCGTTGAAAAAGGCCTGGATCAAATAGGCTGTGAAGCAGGCGGTGAGGCATATCGACCATGAACGAAAAAAATCCTCTTTCTCTCGTCGAAAGACATCCCAGAGCATCCACAGCGCCGTCAACAGAAGCATACAAAACAGAACCAGGCCCACGATTCCCGTTCGGACAGTCACGTCAAGAAACATATTGTGCGTAGATGAGATAATGGGATTGCTCTGCCGATAGGATTCGGGAAGTTTGGTGTTATATTTTCCCAGATCGACAAGATTCTCGTTGCCGTAAATCTCTCCGCCATACCCCAGGCCGGCGATGGGACGGTCCTTGATGACTTCCCACGAGAGGCGAAACATTTTGGAGCGGATGTCCTGCGTTATGCCCATGCCTTCAGCAGTCATTCTTTCATGGAGGAGCGGCGTAATGAACAGCATCATGAAAACAACAGCGATAAAAATAAGATTTTTCTTCCGGTGCGCGCACATGATCACCAGCGCCGCTCCAAAGGCGATAATGGCGCCGCGTGCCTGGTTGAGCATGGTTGCTGCGGACAAAATCAGGAAGCAAAGGAAAAAAAGCAGACGGCCTTGCGTCGAATTGGCTTCATACATGGCCCGCAGACCGAGGACGGCCGCGAAGATGGTCGTGAAACACATAAACCCGGTGTACATCTCCTTGAAGGTGAGGCCGAACCGTGCTTGAAGAGGATGACCTTCAATGCCGTAAAATAAAATCATGCCGCCGACGGAAAAGACGGTCGCGGAGACAATGACGACCGTGGACAACAATTCCAGCCGGGCGCAGGAGCGGTAAAAATTGATCAGCAGATACAGGACCAGCAGATACTCCAGCAGATAGCCGCGCAGGTCATGGAGCGTATTGGAAACATCCAGCGTGGTAAAAAGTCCCAGCACCGCCCACAGAGAAAACAAGCCCAGTGCAGCCGTCAGAGGCGAGCGCAGTGTAAAATCCGTTTTTCGGAAGACGAGGAGGACCATCAGCGCCAGGACGGACAGGTAATAGCATAATTCCTTGACTGCGGTCATAGACAGGGGGTTTAAAAAGACATAGCATCCCATCAAAAAAGGAATGGCGGCATTGAGCAGCGAAAAAAATTTTTCCTGCGCGTTCGCGTCTTCGGGAGAAACGGATTGTCGCAGGTTTTTGAGTGCTGTTTTTAGTTTTTTGTTCATTTTCATATCTTGCTGACCCAATTCAATATTTAGGAATCACCACGGCGATTTTGCTCATAAAACCATTTCTTTCGGCTGTTTTTTTCTGACGCCAGCACTAACACAGATAAAGAAAAAAATCATGGGCTAATATAGGGTTTGCGTCGGAGCCGGAATTATGCTTTATAGAGACCGGTAAACAAAAAACTTCGAAATATTCAGGTATTGGATGGAAAAAATTCCCCTGTCCGTGGCGATCATCACGAAAAATGAAGAAGAAAACCTTCGTGGCTGCCTGCAAAGCGTCGCCTTTGCCGCCCAGGTCGTCGTGGTCGATTCCGCGAGCAGCGATGCGACGCCCGCGATTGCCGCGGAATTCGGATGTGACTTTTACACCGAATCATGGCATGGTTTCGGCCCGCAAAAGCAGATCGCCATCGACCGGTGCAGCCGTCCCTGGGTGCTTGTGCTGGACGCGGACGAACGGATTCCGCCCGAAACGGCCGACGTGATCCGGAAGATTGTGACGGATCCGGGGACGCGGGCCGACGGCTTCAGCTTTCCCCGCAAAAACTATTTTGCCGGCCGCTGGATCCGGCATGCCGGTTGGTGGCCCGACCGTATCGTCCGCCTTTTCCGCAGACAGGTAGGAAGGATGACCCAAGCCGCCGTCCATGAAGCCGTCGAAGTGGATGGCCCGATTGTTGAGCTTTCCGCGCCCATCGAGCATTACACCGAAAGCAGCCTCAGCAGAATTTTACAGAAAATCGACAAGTACTCGACGCTGGGCGCCGGAGAGGCCTTTGCCGCCGGGAAGCGCTCGTCCGCCGCCGCCGCTTTTTTTCGGGCTTTTTTCACCTTTCTGCAGGGATATATTTTGCGCCTCGGATTTCTGGACGGACCTCAGGGCCTCACGCTGGCCGTCACCGATTCGGTCAACAAATATTTCAAGTACGCCAAACTGGGCGAACTAAACAGGGCAGGATGCGGCGATGCGCGCCGGCAGCCGCCCCCCAGTCCGGATGCGTGAAATTCAGCAATGGAAATTTCTTTTGTCATCGTCAACTGGAACACCAAAGACCTTCTGCGCGGCTGTCTGGATTCCATCGCCAAAACCGTCGGTTCACTTTCCCATGAAATCATTGTCGTGGACAACGCCTCTTCGGACGGTTCGGCGGACATGCTGGCGCGGGAATATCCTTCGGTTCGGGTCATCGCCAATTCCAAAAACAGCGGCTTCGGCGCCGCCAACAACCAGGGCTTTGCCGTCATGAAGGGTAAATACGCCCTGCTGATCAACACGGATGCCGTTCTGACCGAAGGCGCGGTTGAGAAGCTGTGGCGCTTTGCCGAGGCGCATCCCCGCGCGGCGATTGTCTGTGGCCAGTTGCTCAATGCCGACGGCAGCAAACAGAATTCCGTCGCCGCTTTCCCCACGCTGCTTTCGCTTTGCCTGAACACGTCATTGCTTGAATATCTTTTTCCCGGCCGTTATCCCAGCAAGCGTTACGAACACAGGGAGCCGCTGGAAATCGAATCCGCCATCGGCGCCTGCATAATGGTGCGCGGTCAGGCGCTCACGGAAGTGTCTTATTTCGACGAGCGCTATTTCTTCTTTTTTGAAGAGACGGATCTCGCCTTCGCGATGAAGCAGGCGGGGTGGAGTGTTTACCAGGTGCCCGATGCGTACATATACCATTTTCAGGGACAGAGCATCGGCCACAACACGCAATCACGGATCGAGTTTTACCGGTCGCGCTATCAGTTTCTGCGCAAGTGGCACGGCACAGCGTATTATCACACCGCCGTGGTCGTTATTCTTTTGAGGCTACTTGCGGATGTCCTGCTCAATGCCGCAGGTGTCGTGCTTACGCTGGGATTAGCTGCGGGCATAAGGCGAAAACTGGCCGTTTACACCCGGATCCTCCGCTGGCACTTCGAAAGGAAGCAATGAGTAGGGCGCGGTCCCCGAACACGCCGCAAGGTTAATGGACAATGGTTGTAGGGCGCGGTCCCCGAACGCGCCGTAAGGTTAATGGTGTCCCCCGACAAGCTCGGGATAACAAAATTGGTTGCAATGGTGAGCGTGTCGAACCATGACAGAAAAGCAACGAGAGAAAAATGATATGCAGGGAACGGCTTGTGACCTTTAGGTTATCGCGACTGTTCCCTGCAATGCGGCAAACAGAGCACCGTTAAATTACCTCAAAACGCCGCGGCTGCTTTTGCGGTCGGCAGGACCGTGGCTGGGCACCGTAAGTCATTGACAATGCGAAGGATATTTTATATGTAACGATTCCCGTCGTCGAGGGGCATGTAACCGACAGAGCGGAGCTGTATCCACCATCCACTACTTGGAGATAACCCATGAATGAGATTTACGATGTGTTACGAGCTTTAGTTGATCCCATTTGCATCATTTTTATTCTTCTTGTCATTTCCTTTTTCGCCGTTCTTCGATCCTCCAGGAAAAAAAACGGCGCCCTGCTTTTATTGCTGGCCATTGTTTTGCTTTACGGCTTCAGCATCGGGCCCGTGCCCAATTACTTAAGCCGGAAGCTGGAGAAAGACTATATCCAAAATCCGGTCTCGTCAAAGAAGCCGCTGGATGTTGTCGTCGTTTTGAGTGGAGGCATTTATGAAATTCAGGCGCTTTCCGAAACATTTCCGGCGCCGGAAACTTCCGCCCGGCTGCTTGCCGCCATCAGGGTCTTCAAGTCATCCAATGCCCGATACCTTGTCTGCTCCGGGAAAGGTGACCGGAATATTTCCGAAGCGGCGCTGATGGCCCGGATGGCCGAAGACCTGGGTGTCGCGAAGGAGAAAATCCGCCTTGATGAAAAATCGGAAAACACCTACCAGCACGCCGTGGAGTTCGACAAAATGTTTGCCGATAAAAATATCCGGATCGGGCTGGTGACCGGAGCATACCACATGAAACGCAGCGAAATCGAATTTCGAAAGTATTTCAAAAACGTGACGACCCTGCCGTCAAACTATCTTTATTCATCCCCGTCCGGCACTGTCGCGCTCCGCTACATTCCGCAGTCGGGAAGGCTTTTCGACAACACGCTTGTTTTGAAGGAGTTCGTCGGCCGGCTGTGGTACAGTATTAAAAGCGGTGTTTAGTGGATAGTGAATGGTGGATAGATTGTAAGGCTTTACCATCCACTATTCACCAGCCACCAGCCATGAGCCAACAAAGGAGGTTTAATTTGAAACATGTATTGATCACCGGCGGATGCGGTTTTATCGGATCCAACTTTGTCCGCCACTCGCTGGAAAACTTTCCCGATTACAAAATCGTCAATCTCGATAAGCTCACCTACGCCGGCAATCCCGGCAACCTGACCGGCGTCGAGAAAAATCCCAACTACCGCTTTGTCAAAGGCGACATTGCCGACGCCGCGCTTGTCGGAGAAATCTTCGCTGAAGAAAAGATCGACACCGTCGTCCATTTTGCCGCCGAATCCCATGTGGACCGCAGCATCACGGGACCCGCGGAATTCGTCCGGACCAATATCGTCGGGACCTTCACCCTGCTGGAGGCCGCGCGGGAAGCCTGGCTCAACAACGCCAAAACCGGCCCGTCAAAAAACATCTGCCGTTTTCTGCACGTCAGCACCGACGAAGTTTACGGCTCGCTCGGCGAAACCGGCGCGTTTCAGGAGACAACCCCCTACGATCCGCGCTCGCCCTATTCCGCCAGCAAAGCGTCCTCCGATCATCTGGTCAGCGCCTACCTCCACACCTACGGCCTGCCCACGCTGATCACCAACTGCTCCAACAACTACGGCCCCTACCAGTTCCCGGAAAAGCTCATCCCGCTGGTCATCAACAACGCCCTGCAGGGAAAAGCGCTGCCCGTTTACGGCGACGGCAAAAACGTCCGCGACTGGCTCTACGTCATCGACCACTGCGAAGCCATCCTCACCGTTTTACAAAAGGGCAGGATCGGCGAAACCTACAACATCGGCGGCAACAGCGAAAAGCAGAACATCGAAATCGTCAACCTCATCTGCGATATCCTGGATGAAAAAGTCGGTCTTCTGCCGGACGGCAAAAACAGACGCACTCTTATCACCTACGTCAAAGACCGGGCCGGGCATGATCGGCGCTACGCTATCGACGCCGCCAAAATCCGCACCGAGCTGGGCTGGTCGCCGTCAGTGAATTTCGCCGACGGCATGCGGCGCACCGTCGAATGGTATCTGGACCACAAAGCCTGGATCGCCTCCGTCACCGACGGCAGCTATCGGGAGTATTACAAGAAAATGTACGGGAGAAGATAGTGGATGGTGGATGATGGATAGATTGTAAGGCTTTACCATCCACTATTCACCATTCACCATCCACTAATTTCCGGAGGAAATTATGAGCGGAATAAAAAAAGGCATTATCCTGGCCGGCGGGGCGGGGAGCAGGCTGTATCCCCTCACGCTGGTGGCCGGCAAACAGCTTCAGCCCGTTTACGACAAGCCGATGATTTATTACCCGCTGGGCACCCTCATGATCGCGGGCATGCGCGACATCCTGATCATCTCCACGCCGCAGGACACGCCGCGCTTCGAGGCCCTGCTGGGCGACGGCAGCCGCTGGGGAATCCGGCTTTCTTACAAAGTCCAGCCCGAACCCAAAGGCATCGCGCAGGCGTTTCTGGTCGGTGAGGAATTCATCGCCGGCGAAGCCGCGTGCCTCATTCTGGGTGACAACATCTTTTACGGCAAAATGGATCTGAACAAAATCGTCGCCGGATTTCAGGACGGCGCCATCGTCTTCGGCTACTACGTCAATGATCCGCAGCGCTACGGCGTCGTCGAATTCGACGCACAGGGCAATGCCATCAGCATTGAAGAAAAACCCGCCAGACCTAAAACCAACTACGCCGTGCCCGGACTGTACCTGTATGACAAAAACATTACGCAGATCGCCAAAACCATGAAGCCTTCGGCGCGGGGCGAGCTGGAAATCACGGACGTCAACATGGAATATCTGCGGCGCGGCAAACTGCACGTCGTCCCGCTGGGGCGCGGCATCGCCTGGCTGGACACGGGCACGCACACCAGCCTTCTGGAGGCCAGCCATTTCATCGGCACACTCGAAGCCCGGCAAGGGCTGAAGATCGCCTGTCTGGAGGAAATCGCGTTTCGCATGGGCTTTATCGACGAAAAGAAAATGAAGCAGGTTGTCGAGGACACGCCCAAGTCCTCCTACCGCGACTACCTGGAACGAATTCTGAAAGAGAAAACCACCTTCTACAACCCATAAGCAGCGAGTGGAAAGCGATGAGTGAAAAGTAGGGCGGGCCTTTAGGCCCGCCAAACCCAGCGCTTGGTTATCATAGTGAGCCCGGTTTAACTTCTTCTCATCCACTATCCACCATCAACCATCCACCATCCACCATCCACTAATTTATGAATATTATTAAAACCGCTATTCCCGACGTCCTGATCATCGAGCCGAAAGTTTTCGGCGACGCGCGCGGATTTTTTTACGAAAGCTTCAACCAGAAAGTCTGGCGTGAAAAAACCGGCATTGACGCGGTCTTTGTCCAGGACAACCATTCCCGGTCCGCCAAAAATGTTCTGCGCGGACTGCACTATCAGATCCGGCAGCCGCAGGGGAAACTTGTGCGTGCCATTCGCGGCGCCGTCTTCGATGTTGCCGTCGATCTTCGCCGGAAATCCCCGACCTTCGGCCGCTGGGTGGGAACCGAGCTGTCCGAGGAAAACTGCCGCCAGCTCTGGATTCCCGTCGGCTTCGCGCATGGCTTCCTGGTCCTTTCCGACGTCGCCGAATTTCTCTACAAGACCACCGACTACTGGGCACCGGAATTCGAACGCACCATCGCTTGGAACGACCCTGACCTGGCCGTCGCCTGGCCGCTGCGGGAAGAGCCAATCCTTTCCGCCAAAGACGCCAAGGGCGCCGCGTTCAAGGAGGCGGAGGTCTTTGAGTTGTAGGGATCGGTCCCCGACCGATCCGCAAAACACTTAAAGCTGACGTTC
>JAAZHX010000053.1 GCA_012510495.1 Smithella sp. | reverse complement strand
ATATTGTAGACAAGTAAATATTAAATTTCCTCCTTTTGGGAGCACTCCTACCGGGCAGAATTTTGCCTGGTTGCTGTTCGTGTCGATTTCATTTAAGAGCGGGTAACTTGTGAACTGCACCCCAAAAGTTGGACAATAAATCCAACCGAGGAGGTGCAGTTTTTATGACAAAATTCAATATAGAAGAAAAGCGAAAAGCAGTTGAAAGGGTCAATGAGGGGTTTAGCATAAGGCAGGTAGCCAAAGAAACCGGAATAAGCGAAGATATCATTCGAACGGTGCTCAATCATGTAGAGAAACATGGCTGGGATGCCTTGAGTCAACACCGATACGACTGGACAACGGAAGAGAAATTAGCTGTTCTGCGGTGTATGGAATCCAATCATTGGAGTTGTAAAGAAACTAACGTACAATTTGGTATCAAAGGCAGTTCCACAGTATGGAATTGGGCCAATCGATATCAGAGGTATGGTATGGCAGGATTAGAAGGCAAAAAACGGGGCAGACCAAAGAAATGGCGGCCGCCTGATGAAAGCATGACGCGGGAAGAGCAATTGGAAGCCGAGAACCTATACTTGCGCGCGGAGAATGCCTACCTAAAAAAATTGAATGCCTTAGTTGCGGAGAGAGAAAAGCAAGAAGCAGAGAAAAAACAACGGTCGTCTCGCAGCTAAGGCAAGAATATCCTTTAGAAATGCTTCTGAAGATAGCCAAACTACCCAGGAGCAATTATTACTATTGCGCTAAACAACTTGATACCAGCCCAAAACATACGGAGGAGCGAGCAGCTATCCGTGCAATCTTCCAGAAACATCGATGACGCTATGGTTATCGCCGAGTGACCCTGGAACTCCGAAATCAAGGCTACCAAACCAACCACAAACTGGTGATGAAACTGATGAAGTCAGAGGGACTGACCTGCCAGTTGAGAAAGAAGCGTTATCGCTCCTACAAAGGGTTGGTAGGGAAAATAGCTCCCAACTTGCTCAACAGAAACTTTAAGGCTACCCAACCAAACCGGAAATGGGTAACGGATGTGACAGAGTTCAAAGTATTAGGGCAAAAGATCTACCTTTCTCCAATTCTGGATTTGTACAATGGGGAAGTGATTAGTTATAGCATCAGCACTTCCCCCTCTTTCCATGCAACAATTGAAATGTTGAATAAGGCTTTCCGATGTCTGCCAGAGAAGGTGGCTTTGATCTTACATTCAGACCAAGGCTGGCAATACCAGATGAGAGCTTATCAAAGGCTCCTGACGGAACGGGGTATTCGACAAAGTATGTCCAGAAAAGGCAATTGTTACGACAATGCTGTAATTGAAAGCTTCTTTGGATTACTCAAGAGCGAGTTCTTTCATGACAAAACTTTCGCTTCAGTTGATGCCTTCAAACAAGAATTGGAAGATTATTTAGAGTATTACAATGTTGATAGAATAAAGGTTAAACTAAAAGGACTGAGTCCTGTGGCTTACAGAACTCAGTCCGGTTTCTTTACCTAATTTCCGTCCAACAAACGGGGTGCACTACACTTGACCGGAGGTCTTTTTAATTATAGGCATACGGCTGGGCTTCAGGCGGAGCGAGAAAACCCCATGCGAATTATTATATTGCTGTTCCTGACAATAATGCTATTCCAAGCAGCCTCAAGGTCGCACCAAGCCCATCATCTTTATCTGGCTGCGAATCGATAAGGGCGTCCCATACGCGTTCGCTTAACTCGCGAAGTTCCAGGGCAAGCAGTGCCGGGACGATGCTTGAGAGCATCGCCAGTCGGCTGAATTCTGGTCCAGTTAATTGATTAATCAACAAGCCTTCAACGAATTCAACGACCTCCTGCTCCGAGCCGCGGATTGCATTTAACGCGAGCGGATCGTGGTTAAGCAACGCCAGAAAACCCAATTGCAGAAGGCTCAAACCCAATTTACTGAACACTGGTTCACCCTTAAAATATCCTGGCTCTGCAAAGTTGGCAAAAAACTGCTCCCGGCTTTCTCCCAGATCAGCCCAGTCCAGGCTTGCGTCGAGGACCCTGAGCCGGCTGGTGAGGTAACCGGAAAACGATACTTGCGCGAGCATCTCAGGCGCCAGCGTTTTAGCATATGTTTGGAGCGCTCTCAGCCTCTCAGGAATGATTTCTGAATAATTGAAGCGGTTGATTCCTGACCAACGTTCGGTTGCCATTGTCATGCTGTGAACCAGCCAGGCTTCGGCGTGTGCGTCGGGATCCAGCCTGGGCGAACGCGGCAGGTCGGGAAGGAATTTCCAGCTGCTCAAATCTGGCTGCTGGTAGGCTGGGTGTGCCAGCGCGGCTGCGAAAAGCGCTTCAGCCTGGACGCTGGCTTGCGGGTCATGCTCTGCCATCAAGACGCTGACGAGGATGGCAAGCGCCTGCGTTTGCGTGGTTGCCACCAGCTGGTAACGCAAACCGCTTTTTTCGACACCAGTGCGCACAAAGCGACTGCGCCCATCCTCACTGTGGAGAACTCGCTCCGTTTTCCAGGTTTCGTAGGTCTTAACCAACGCCAAATGCCGCTCGGATCGTTCGTGCGAGGTCAAAGGGTTTAGATTGGCAAGCAATGTTTCCGCACCTGGCATCATTTCAAGCTTTGTCGGCACTGGCTCAGCTTCGATTGGCTGGGCGGCTTGTCTGCGCCTGATCAACCAGACCGCGAGGCTAAAAAACACCACCACGCCCAGAATGCTGACAATCAACCGTGCCAGGTAAGTTGTTTCGGTTACATCAAGTTGAGGAAACATGTAACAATCTTATCATTCATCGGACGAAGTGATAATCATTTTGCACCTTTTTTCAATTTGCGGGACTACAAAATATTTCCTGACCCTCGATAGTAATACCCCGAAAATATCTTTCTGTGCCGATGATTTCCAGCGACCATTGTGCGAGTAGATCCTGGTTTTGGGCGTAAAGCTTTTTGGCTCGCATCGCAGAAATGTTCAAATCCAGCCAGGAGACCTCCCCGGAGGGATAGTCATCCTCAAAAGCAGACGCTCGGCATGTCAGCAGCTTTTCCAGATTTTCCTGATAGTCCGGGGGAAGGCTGCCAGACTGAACCACACCAAACAGGTAAGGCTCCGCGTCAGTTGAAAGAAGGTTTGCCAGGAAAGAGTAGTCCAACTCCTCTCCTTCCAAAGCGCGTTCGATATTATGGCGTGCCAGCACTGTGTCCACATTGACCAGCGCTAACGTAAGCGAAAAGAGCATCGCGGCAGCGAGCAGGACCAACGCGGTGTGCTTCAGCTTGTTCGTGACTTCCATCACGACCAATGAAAGCAGGATTGCTGCTAAAAAGAAGACAAAAATTTGGGAGACCAGGCGGGTGCCTGTGAGCCCGTATGCGTCAATATACATCACAATGCGCTGATGTGCCGAAACCAAGATTACACCGACCTGCAGCAGCAACAAACCACCAAGCACGGTGAAGAGCAGGCGCTTTGTTTTGCTTTCCCGGCGGGTAAAAGAAGCCAGGGCAAAAAAGACCACGCCGGCAATCGAGGCAGCCAGGAGCAGCTCCCTGAAACCGCGGTCGGCATACTGCGCGTAGGTGAATCCATTCGTGGTAATATTGGCTTGACCAGCAAAGAAATATTGGAACTGGATAATCAAGAAAAATGCAAAAAGCAAGTTCAGGCTGACAAGTACGATGGTCGTCTCGGTCATTCCCAGGAAAGGCTTTAGCAGGGGCTGATCGGGTTCAAGATCCTTTCGCTTGCTTTGAGTGATCAGAAGCCACAGAGCTGCTGCCAGCAGCCAGGTAAAAAAGAGCGTGAGCATGATCCGACCGACCAGTTGCGATAGAAAATCCGCCTTTAGCCATTCGAATAACGAATCAATCTTGCTCTCAAAGACCGCGTCAGCATAGGCGAACAAAAATATAAAGATCAACAACAGCGGAATCGCGATTACAATGCCCTTAAAGACACCCAAAGCCATTCGTTTTCCAGAGGTTCTTTGCTCCGGATCCTGCGCTGAAGAACGTGCAGTTTGGGCAGCAATCACCGGGAAGCCAACAAAAAACGCCGCAATTGCCTGGAAGGCGGCTTTAAAATACTCGCGCAGGCGGAACT
>JAAZHX010000082.1 GCA_012510495.1 Smithella sp. | reverse complement strand
CATGGAAATCAGTACAATAAAATCGGGAATCCTAACCTTTACAGTGGCCCTAAGAAAGGGGTACAGTCAGATTTACCGCGTTGGTAGGTACTTCGGGCTCGGGCAAATCGACGCTGTTGAATCTGGTTGGCACGTTGGATCGACCCACGGCAGGCGATATTCTCATCGAAGGACAATCACTGGCAAAAGCAACCGAACAGCAGCGCATCATGCACCGGCGCGAACGTGTGGGATTTATCTTTCAAAGTTTCAATTTGATTCCAACGCTGAGTGCCGCAGAAAATGTGGAGGTGCCTATGATGCTGACGAATGTCGGTAAACGCCAGCGAAAAGCACGGGCACTGGAATTATTAAATCGGGTCCATCTTTCTCATCGCGCTTCTCACAAACCGAATCAACTCTCGGGCGGAGAAAATCAGCGCGTCGCGATTGCCCGGGCCATGGCCAACAGACCGGCCCTGCTCCTTGCCGACGAACCGACAGGGAATCTGGACTCTAAAACCGAAACTGCGGTCCTTGAGCTTTTAATCGAACTGCTCACTCAAGATCAGGTAACAATGCTTCTGGTCACTCATGATCCGCAGGTTGCCGCCCATGCCGATCAGATTATCCACCTGCTTGACGGCCAGATCGAGCGGATCGAATCGCTGTCTCAGAAAGACGCTGCTGTTAGTACAGGGGATCAACAATGACTTTCAAGGATAAGGTATTGACTGCCTGTCGAAATATGGGCAGACGTAAAGTAAGATCGTTTCTGGCTTCGCTGGGTGTGATGGTTGGCATTCTAACCATTGTGGTCCTCATTTCACTGGCCTCCGGTGTACGTCAGCATATCAATCGGCAGTTTGAATCGGTCGGCCTGGACCAGATTGTCATTGTACCGGCCAGTGGATTTTCGTTTCCGGGACGCGGAGGTCCGGCGGGAAGGAATACGACGGGGCCCAACAACAAGAAGATAATTACGCCGGACGATGTTGCTCGCTGGAAAACATGGCCAGGCGTCATTGCTGTCAATCCGGTCATCAGTCTGCCCGGTTCGGTCAATCTCGAATTAAAGTGGCAGGACAAAACACAATCGGTTCGAATAAACGAACCACTCATGCGCCCGGGCCAGGCATTATGGACAGCCAAGCCCGAAGCGCTGGCAGGAAACCTGGAATTAAAGGACTCCGGCACCATCATTCTCAGCCGGGGGGCGGCCCGTGCATTGGGACTTGAAGAGGGACAATTGTCCGGGTTGTCGGGGCAAAACGTCGAACTCGTGCTGCGTACTTCACGAAACGAGACAAAAGGATTCGAATTGAAGGTTCAGGGCATTTCTTCGGAATTGAATACCACCGTCAAAGTTTCTACTGCCGATTGTTTGGCGATGAAGTGCTGGTGGTTTAATAATGACAATCTATTGCAAACCGAGGGCTACGATTCGGTCGTGGTCAATTGTACCGACGTTAGCCGGGCCAAAGAGCTGACCTCGCGTTTTCGCGGTGATGGGGTGCAGGTCCAGTCGCTGGATATTTTTGTGGAGATGGCCAACCGTATTGTGGTCACCATCACAATTATGCTGGTCATGCT
>JAAZHX010000195.1 GCA_012510495.1 Smithella sp. | reverse complement strand
TGGTGGGCCTTCAGGGACTCGAACCCGGGACCGACCGGTTATGAGCCGGTTGCTCTAACCAACTGAGCTAAAGGCCCATGCGACGATCAATCGGTTATGAACCGTTTCAAAGCGCAAAAGTGATTATTACATAAGTCGCCGAATGCGTCAATACCCTGATTCGACAGGCTCTTCACCTATTTCCGTGAAAATTTAGCAAGGAAAGGGGTTGGGGTAGCTAAGTTGCAACTTTCCTACGGCCAGATAGATCATTATCCGGAATCCTTCGTATGTACGAAAGCCTCTTGCCTTGCGTTTTGCGGCTTGAAACAAGCTGTTCATTCCTTCTGCAAATGCGTTGCTGATTCTATTAGTAAAATATGCCAGAATCTCTTCTTCATTTCGTCTCAGACTGCGTGCCGCTGATTTCATCGGTTCAAGTCGGCTGTGCATCATCCAACCGGTCAATTTCTTCAGCACCTGCCTGGCTTCTTGCCGCGTATAGCAACGATAAAAATCATCGAGCAGTTGTACCATTCGGTATGCTCTGCCGGTTTTCGGGTATACCTTGCAAATCGCTGCATGCCGCTCCTTCTGCTGTTCTGTCATCCGGATCCCCGGAATCATCAGCAGTTTCTTTCCTGCCTGTCGACTTCTGGCATAGGTTTTTCCCTGTTCCTCCTGCCGAACCCGATCCATCGCGTCCAAAACCATCTTCTTAACATGGAAATGATCAAAGACTACTCTTGCTCTTGGAAAACAAAGATCAACGGCCGCTCGGTATACTTTGGACATATCCATACTGATTTCCGAGACACTCTCGCAATTCCCGCCGCGCGCTTCAAAATCCATGGAGAACCGCTCTACCGCATCGATTCCGCGGCCTTCTTCCACACCTATGACCCGACGCCTGGCAGGTTCTCCCACGATCGTGACATAACTTTGTCCTCGCTTAAAGGACGTCTCATCCAAACTCAGTTGTCTTGTTTCGCTTAGATCGTCCTCGTTTACCGCCCTATTCACCCAATACTCGACGATGTGCAGCAGGGCGTTTCTGCTGACGCGAAGGGCTTGTCGTGCCTCATTGAGGGACATGTGTTCGCATAACAGCATGGCATATCCCTCGAACGAGAGTGTAAATCTTGCATAAGGACGTCCCCATGGTGCTTCAACCACACGCACCCCGTGTTCTTCGCACTGTACTCGCGGCCTGCGACAATGAATATAACAAGGATATAGAACCACATCTGCATGTCGCCACATGCGTTCTTCGTCCTCTTCGTCGTATCTCTTACAAAGCTTTCCGCATGTAGGACACTCGTATTTTGATGTCTTTTTTCCTTCTATGTATACATGCACTGCTTTGTCTCGTTCGTCAAACTCGGCTCTTTTTACGTGCCATGGATCCTTTAAATTGATGGACCGTTCAAACATTCCGGCAAAATTAATGATTTCTGGTTCCACTTCTATCACCTCGTTACCAGAATATCACTTTTCCTGTGTTTCACGGAAATAGGTGAAGAGCCCGGAACCCTTCATCCGTTAAATTCACCGATCCCTCTTGTTGAATAAAAAGAGAACACAAGTGACTCGTGTTCTCTTCCGTAATTGCGCTAACGATGCGGGCCTGTGATATTCCGGCAAATCAAAGCTATTCCTAATCCGCCGGCTTGGTCTCCGATAAATACTCTCCGGATACGTAATAGCCCCCGTCTTCCAATTTAAACCAGTCATTGCCCGTCTTGGCCACTACGACGACCTGCATACCGC
>JAAZHX010000160.1 GCA_012510495.1 Smithella sp. | reverse complement strand
TATGTATATGAAGTCAATCTTTAATTAAATGAGGTGCAGTTATGGGTCTGTGGACAATTTTCATCAAAATACCAGAAAACGAGTTGGGATTTTCAAGAACGATCAAGGCGTCTGATTTAACGGAGGCGAAACAGATTTGTTTTAATGAGATCAAACGCATTTTAAAAGGAAAGAAACATAACCTTTACCTCGAATCGCGAGGCGGTGGAAAATATCTGGTCGTTTCTGATATGGATGAAATCGGCGAAGTTGAAATACAGCAAATCAAGAAAACAAACGCACGATATATAAATGAAAAAACCTTATGCCAATCGAATGATTATCGCGAATCAAGACTGCTGTCGGCAATCCCGTCGGATTCAGACTGACCATTTGGGCATGCGTCTTGGTCTTTTTCAGCCTTGGTATGAACCTCACGGAACGGCGAACAGGCGAATCCGGAAGATCAGACAG
The DNA here is from genome assembly GCA_012510495.1 of Smithella sp. GTDB lineage: Bacteria > Desulfobacterota > Syntrophia > Syntrophales > Smithellaceae > UBA8904. Next base: position 1,107 of record JAAZHX010000160.1, on the reverse strand, counting down.
ACGGCGGATTGTGAAAAATCGTTATCAACCGGAACGTATAACCATTTTCATTTGTAAACGGATTGGTGGATGCATTATGAACACAAAGAATAGACGAACAAATACAAGAAAAACTCGAAATTTCAGCAAGGCTGGTGCGGAATGGCGTTTATGTCGAAGGTGTGATGCTTTCAGAAAGGGCTGCGGCCGTGTCGAACGTCGTTCAGGAATGTGCTGTTTGAGCAAGCCAGAGTCGTCAGCTTAGCCGGCCTCTGCCATAAAATAAGTATCGTAAAAGGCAATAGCAGCGAGATTATTGAACTTTCGTCGCGTTTTCCGGTATCCTGTGTCGGAGTTCATTTATGCTGTTTTTCGATGCAGGATAGGCAGAAAAAGCGGCTGCATAAAGAGCAAAGAGTGAGCTTGAGATTATCAATTGCACGGTGCGCCAGAGCAATCAGGGTCTGTCACAAAATGAGGTCTGTAAGTGTTCGGACGTTTGAAAAGCCGTACATTTACGGGATTTTGAGGAAAACCGGGCATGGAAAAGATTTTTCTTGACCTTATCGGGGTGAACTTTGTAAAATTGCCGATATCGTTAGGAGAAATTGTGTTTTTTAACCGTGTAAATGGGAAATGTCATGTTAATGCGGGAACTCCTTAAACAAATTCATCATGAAAAACTCAAACCGTTCAAACTATTCACGATTCCAGATTCCCCGAACCTACAGTTTGACCTAGGTACCTCGGTTACGATGCTAAAGACAAATAATCGCGACCTGATCAGAATGAGTTCAGTAATATAACGACAAAGTTGAAAAATCTGAGTCAATGTGACAGGCAGATATGAACAACACTAAATTATTTAGGAGGTCATGAAATGAAGCGCGGAATTTTAATTATTGTGTTGGTGGCTGTACTATCAGCCGGAACCTGTTTAGCCCAGGGAAGCCAGTCTGCGATAGCGGACGATTGGAAACCTTCGACCTTGAATCAGCCTGGTCAAGAGTATCCTCAAGTGAATTCGCAGGGCTATGCTCGCTTTCGCATCGTTGCCCCTCAAGCACAGACGGTAAGCGTGAACATTGGGAGAACCCAGTTGGTCAAGGGTGAAGACGGTGCATGGAC
>JAAZHX010000161.1 GCA_012510495.1 Smithella sp. | reverse complement strand
GGGACCAAAATAAACCCCTGCGGTATTGAGGAGAAAAACCTGTCCGTTGGCGGAAAGGGACCCGAAAATCTGTGAAGGGTTCTGATCGAAGATGCGGTTTAAGGCCACGCTGGACGCGCCGGGCTGCTGGAAGGCCACGGAGGCGTTCCGGCCGATGTTGAAGGTGTTCCAGTTGGCGATCATCCTGTCGGTCTGCTGGTTCACTGTCATGGCATTGCCGGCCTGGGATATATTGACCTGGCCTGCGACGACCTGGCCGCCGGTGGGCAGGGCGTTGGGATCCAATGCCCGTGAGGGATTTGCTGTTGCCAGCAGGGCTGCCGCAACCAGAGAGGCGATCGTCAGAGGACGCCGGAACCACCCGGCCGCAACTTTCTCCGAAACCGCTATCCACATCTCCCGCGAACGGGACCAGATCAGCCGATAGATCTTGTTCATGAAGCCATCTCCAATTTTTCAAAGGGACCGGATTTTCCACCGTCAATTCTTGTCGGTCCCGTAAAAGGTCATTTTGTCCCTCTGTTTTTCCGCCGCCCGTTCGACAAGCTCACGGTGACATTAATTTTCGTCATTCCGTCGAAAGACGGAATCCGGTCTTTGTTCTTTTGGATGCCGGTTTTCACCGGCATGACGATCTTATTGTACTCACCGGCATGACCCTCTTGCTCTTCTCCTGAGGCATGACGGCGTTACTCTGCTCACCATCAAGACGTTTTTCCCGCTTTCCGGTCGATCAGGACGCCCAGGTTGCGAAGCGAGATCAGGTGGGCCTGGATCAGGCCCAGCAATCCGCCGCGGAAAAGCCGGACAATGTCTGCGTCCAGAAGTTGGGCCAGCCTGGGTTCATCCACAACCAGCATGCCGTTCAAGGCGTAGCGGCGGCCGTCGGCCAGATTGGCCCGGGCGTCGATCTGGCGGAGCAGTCCGTTTTCCGCCAGAAATGCGCCCAACTTCTCGGTCTCTTTCATCCGGATGAAGTAATCATCGAGAAAACCGATGATTTCCTTCATTTTCGGGCCAGGTTCGCCGTTTTCAAAAAGGGGGGTTCCTCCCTCCCGGTTGAAGCCGTCAAAGGCCTCGTCAAAACAGACTACCGCCTGACCGTCGGCGCCGTCGGTGGTGATGAAAGGATAGCGCCGGATATAGGCCGGGATGTATGCGCCCAGCCAGTTGCCCTGCTGATCCACAAAAAGATTTTCGTCGTTTTCCAGGCCCATGAGGGCCAGAGGAACGATTCGTCCATCGCCGGTCCGGGTGAAAATGATGGGAAATTGACGGCAGGCATCGAAAAACTCAACGGAAACGATGACCACGGTCTGGGCTTTGGCGGCAAAGGTGAAGCGCACCGGGCTTTCGGAAATCGTCAGGGCGGCATGGGCATCGCGGTTGAGAACGACTGGACGGATGTAGAATTGCGGAAGGTTGTCTTTTTCAGTCATCAGAAACTCCTTGAAAAGCAGCGGTTAAGGTTGTTTTAAATCCAGATCACAAGCTGGAGCCACAGACGGCCATGATCGCTGCGGTTGTCGCAGTCTTTGCCGGTCGGGCTGCGGCCCTCGTTGAGGCCGACCTTGTGGGCATAGGAGGCCCGCAGGCTGTAAAGTCCGGCCT
>JAAZHX010000188.1 GCA_012510495.1 Smithella sp. | reverse complement strand
GTTCAATTCCAAAGCGTAGGATCATGGAAGTTTTGGAGAAGATCCGCGCTGTGGAAGTAACCGCTCCGATAAAAGCTGAAGATGTCATCATAGCGAATGTGATCGGGACCACTGTGGATGTGATCGCTAGTCGGGATATGCCAGCGAAAGAATAGCTCTTGCTTTTCAATTAAACAGAGACCGGTACTCTTAATGAACACCGGTCTCTTTAATTTAAAATAATTTCATTAACCTGCAATATTATTTTTTACTCACCCTGGATGCAAGCCGGTCGCCCAGCCACTGTACACCCTGGACAAGAATCAAGAGCAGCACCACTGTTATCAACATCACTTCGGTTTCGTAGCGTATATAACCATAACGGATCGCCAGGTCGCCTAAACCACCGCCCCCCACCGCCCCAGCCATCGCAGAGTAGCCGACCAGGCTGATAAATGTCAGGGCAACTCCCAAAATAAGCCCGGGCATCGATTCAGGAATGAGCACCTTGCTGACAGTCTGCCAAATACTGCTTCCCATCGATTGCGCTGCCTCAATCAACCCACGCGGCACTTCGCGTAAGGTACTTTCCACGACTCTGCCAAAAAACGGCACAGCCGCAAGGGTAAGAGGGACAATTGTTGCCGTCGGACCAATGCTGGTGCCAACAAGTGCACGGGTGAAGGGTATCAACAAAACCAAAAGGATGATAAATGGAATTGAGCGGGCGAGGTTGACTATAAAACTCAAAACGCGGTTCAATCCCGGGCGTGGAATGAGCCCATTTTCGTCAGTCAGAATCAGCAGCACCCCCAGAGGGAGACCGAAGAGCACTGTAAACAAAGTGGAGACACCAACCATATAGATGGTGGTCAAACTTTCCTGCCAAAGCCTGGGTAACCAGTCACCGATATTCATTTCTTTACCTCCACACGCAGACCTCGTTCTTGTAAGAAAGACAAAGATTCAGCAATTTGTTTTCCCTTGAGCTCTACCTGCAGCTGACCCACCCGACGCTTGCCGATCTGTTGGATGTTACCTCCCAGAAAATTGACATCCACCTCAAATTCTCGCATCATGCTTGCCAAAATGGGTTCATCAGCAGCATCTCCAATAAAAGTGATGGCAGCCTGGATTACTTCAGGGTCGGTCAAACTTTCCTGGATGGGTGGAAAGAACGCTTTCGAAAGTCTGCTTTGTGGTTCTGCAATCAGATCAAAAATTGCTCCTGATTCTTGCAGATAACCATTTTCGAGAATGGCAACATGATCACACACTTTTTTAACAACGTCCATCTGATGGGTGATGAGCAGAATGGTAAGTCCCAGTTTTTGATTGAGATCCAGTAATAATTCGAGAATCGAATCGGTAGTTGCTGGGTCCAGTGCTGATGTGGCTTCATCCGAAAGCAGTATCTTGGGATGGTTGGCAAGCGCCCGGGCAATCCCAACCCGTTGTTTTTGACCACCGGATAATTGGGCAGGATAAGAATTCGCCTTGTCTTCCAGGCTAACCAGGTTGAGCAGTTCTTTCACCCTTGCTTCCCGCTCGGTCTTTGAAAACCCGGCTATTTCAAGGGGATAGGCAATGTTTTCAGCGCTGGTTCGCTGGGAAAGCAAATTAAATTGCTGAAAAATCATTCCCATACCCTGGCGGGCTTTCCGCAGGGAAGCATCATCAAGCGCGGTGATATCCTGACCATCAACCCAGATTCTCCCTCTTTCAGGGATTTCAAGGCGGTTAACGCAGCGGATCAGTGTACTTTTTCCAGCCCCGCTGGTACCTACAACTC
>JAAZHX010000304.1 GCA_012510495.1 Smithella sp. | reverse complement strand
GAGCTATCTTTAGGCAGGATTATCCGCATGAAAAAATGGAGATTCTCATCGCTGATGGCAATTCCACTGATGAAACCTTGTCAATCATCAATAGGCTTTCCGCAGAATCAAGTATCCCAATCTCAGTGCTTAACAATCCTCATAGAATCGTCCCAACCGGATTAAACATACTTATCCCTCTTGCGAAAGGAGAAGCAATCATTCGTGTTGATGGGCACACGGTTCTATCCACTGATTACATTCGTCAATGTGTAATGGCATTGGAGGAAACTTGTGTCGAAAATGTTGGTGGAAGGATGAACGCAATTGGAACAACAACCTTTGGAAGAGCAGTTGCTGAAGCCACCAGTCACCCTTTCGGCATTGGAGACTCGAAATTCCACTATTCAGATAAGCTTGAAGAGGTCGACAGTGTTTACATGGGTGCCTGGCCAAGAAGAGTTTTTGAGAAAACTGGTTTGTTCGATGAAGAATTGGTACGTAACCAGGATGATGAATTCAATTATCGAATTCGTAAATCTGGAGGAAAGATATTGCTTTGCCCATTAATCAAATCACTCTACACGGTCAGGAGCACACCGGCAGCATTATGGAAACAATACTTTCAATATGGCTACTGGAAAGTGAGGGTATTGCAGAAGCACCCCCGCCAGATGAGTCTGCGCCAATTTGTGCCGCCTGTTTTTGTATTGTCGATTATTTTGTCGATGCTTATGACGCCGGTTTTTTCTTGGGGGTGGATTCCACTTGTCATTATTCTTGGGCTTTACCTGATAGTCAACCTGGGAGTTTCGATTAGTATTGCAGCAAAGCGGGGGTGGAAATACCTCGTGTCTCTTCCAGCAGCGTTTTCAATCATACACATCAGCTACGGTTTGGGTTTTGTGGTTGGGTTGCTGAAATTTGCCAACCGCTGGCATGATAAAACCGGGCTGGTGCCCCAAAACCAACCTGGTGAACCGACAAATTGAATACTTTCCAGGCAAAATATATGTGAACTGAGATAAAAATACGAAAGATTTCTCAACCGTTTTCACGAAAATTTTGTAGTAAACTTAATTTCTGCCGTCACTGCAGCAAGAAGGGAGAGACTTAACGGTGCAAGACGATGCCATCAGTACGAAGCCAATCATAAATACCCAGGCGACCGATCAGAAAAATCGGCTTATTTTGCTTGGGCGGTCTTTTTTTAAGCGCACTTTTGATCTGGTCTGCTCCTTTTTAGGGCTGTTGTTTCTCTCGCCGGTTTTCTTAGTCATTGCGATGGCAATTAAGCGAGAAACGGCTGGTAAGGTTTTTTACAAGGGTGTTCGCATGGGCAGGCACGAAAAACCTTTTAACATTATCAAGTTCACGACAATGCGCCCGGAATCGACTGATAGTAATGGCTCGCCGATTACCTATTCCAATGACGAACGCATCACGAAGGTCGGCAGCTATTTGCGCAACACCAAGCTAAATGAACTGCCCCAATTGTGGAACGTTCTGGTCGGCGATATGAGCCTGGTGGGTCCGCGCCCCGAAGATTATGACCTTGCCATGAAATGGTCTCCAGAAATTCGAAAAGAGATTATGTCAGTACGTCCAGGCATCACCAGCCCCGCCTCGATCGTCTACCGCGACGAAGAACACATGCTCAAGGGCAACAACTTCATGGATGATTACCTGAGCAAGATTTTGCCCGAAAAAATGCGGCTCGACCAGTTGTATGTCCGGAATTGCAACATGTTCACTGATATCGATATCCTGGCAGCAACGGTGATCGTACTGCTTCCTCAAATTCGACAAAAAGCCATAGACGAACGCCTGTTCTTTGGCGGACCGATGCTGATGCTGATCCGTAGGGTTGTGCCG
>JAAZHX010000048.1 GCA_012510495.1 Smithella sp. | reverse complement strand
TCTCGGCTTTCAGTTTCCGCACTGCCTCCCTCCATGAGTTAAGCATGATGTTCTGGTCGACATGGCCGTCATTCTGGTCGGTGTGACTGCCCTGCTGGTTCCCGGCAGCAGAAATCCCGGCCTCAAGATAAGCCTGCATCAGTTTGTCGGCCAGCTCGGGGTCCATTTTTCTGATCTTTTCAAGCTCGTAAAAAAACTTCTGCCGACCGGAGTCACCCGTGGGGGTAGGTTGATGATCTGAGGATGGTGTTCCCGGTTGGACTCCCTTTTTTTCCGCTTTCTCTATGGAATTCTGAAAGAAACTGATGAGGGTAAGGATGAAATCCTCGCGTGTGACGGGGGTGAAGAGGGGACGATCGTGGTTTTTAACGGCCACCACTCTGTATGGTACCGAAATGCGGTCCATTTCTGGATGTCCGAAAAAATCGCCTGTGATGCGGGGTTCCACATAGATGTCGTTGATCACGGGGGGGCCAGCCAGTTTCGCAGGATTGTTGAGGTAAATGGTAATACGGGCGTCGGGGGAGGGTTCCCAGGCAGGCACAGAATCCCTGGCCAGGGTGGCGAAAATTCCGACCTCCAGTTCCGCAGCAATCCCCTTATTCCTGGGGTGAATACCCGGAAGGGGCACAACGGAAGCCCTGTAGGTGACCTTCATTCCCCGGGGGGAACTTAAAAGCTCATTCTCCCTGAAAACGGTAGTACACTCTTCGAGTCTCTTTTTCAGCTGGGAGACCTGGGAAGGGGAGACCCTGGCCAGATCGGGGGCTGCCGAAAAGATGTATTCCGTCACACCCTCTGAAAAGGGCATAAAATACTGGTCGTCATATTCAATTATGGCGTCAGGGGAGTTCTCTTCATTCTGGGCCACAGCGGGAAAAGTTATAAAAATCAGGGCTGCCGCCACAGCCATGAGGGTTCGTTTGCGTTGCATTGCTCACCGGTTATTCATGAGCAAAGGTACTCGATAATTGATATCCCGTCAATAATTCTCACATTCCAGTTCAAAATAAGCCTGGTCGTGGTCACACGCCGGGCATTTTTTTGGCGGGCGGGCCGCTTCATGCAGAAAACCGCACACCCGGCACTTCCATACGACCTTGCCATTGCGCTCAAAGACCTTCCCCTCTTCCAGATTCTGATACAGCTTACGGAACCGTTTCTCGTGATGGGCCTCAATCTTGGCGATGGTTCTGAAAGTAACGGCAATCTGTTTGAATCCCTCCTCTTCCGCAATTTGGGCAAATTCGGGGTACAGTTGGGTCCACTCCTCGTTTTCCCCTTCGGCAGCGGCCTTCAGATTTTCAAGGGTATTCCCGATTTTCCCCGCCGGATAGGTGGCGGTGATGGTGACCATCCTCCCCTCGAGATATCTGAAAAACTTCTTGGCGTGGGCTTTCTCATTCACAGCGGTCTCCTCAAACAGGGCGGCGATTTGCTCCAATCCCTCCTTGCGGGCCTCCTTGGCAAAAAACTCATACCTGTTACGCGCCTGCGACTCACCTGCAAAAGCCTTCAGCAAATTCTGCTCGGTGCGGGTTCCTGCTAATGATTCCATATTGTTTGATATTAAATTGTTATCACTCTTCCAAAAGTAGCCAATATCCCGGAACTCCGGCTTCTGGCGTGTAATTTAGAAGGGGTCAAAACAGCCACCAAAAGCCTCTGAGACTCCGCCTTTTTGCACCATGAATAGTGACCGCGCCATTTGATTACCAGACGAAAATTTACGACCTTTGTGCCCTGAAAAAAAGAAACCATGACCATTGAAGAGGTACAACAGGAGATTATCAGCGAGTTTTCACTCTTTGACGACTGGATGGACAAATACAGCTACCTGATCGAGCTGGGCAACGCCCTGCCACCTCTGGACCCGTCAGAGAAACGGCCTGAGATCCTGATCAGCGGATGCCAGTCAAGGGTTTGGCTGCTCCCCGAATATCGGGAGGGCAGGATATGGTTCCGCGGAGAGAGTGATGCTGTCATCGTAAAAGGACTGGTGGCCCTTTTATTGCGTGTTGTTTCGGGGCGCACACCCGAAGAACTGGCTTCCAGCCCCCTTCATTTCATCGATGACATTGGTCTCAGCCAGCATCTATCACCCGTGCGCTCCAACGGACTCCTCTCCATGGTTAAACAAATCAGGCTTTACGCTGTTGCTTACAAACAGATCAGCAAAAGTACCGAACAGAATGGATAAGAGAATTGACCAGATCATCGCCAACCTCAAGGACGTCTATGATCCCGAAATCCCGGTGAACATTTACGACCTCGGACTGATTTACAATGTCGATGTCGACGAAAACGATACCGCCCATATCATTATGAC
>JAAZHX010000225.1 GCA_012510495.1 Smithella sp. | reverse complement strand
CTGCCAGGCAATCATTCCCCGTTAGCGGAAGCGGCATCATCCCTAATTCAAAATCAAGCTTGTAATCTTTAAACATCCCTGCACACCAGTTTCCCTGGTGGATGGCAGCCGATTTTCCCGTGGCCAGGTCTCCGATTTCCTTGTCGTAGTTGATTTCCAATGGATTTTTAGCATTGTCCCGGATGGCGGCATAAAACTTTGCAAACTCCTGAAATTCCGGTGTGTCTGACATTTTTACCTTTCCGTCGGCCAAATCCGCAACAAACTGGAAGGGATCCTTCTGCAATGCTGTTATCGGACAAGCAGTTTGTCATTAGGTTAGCCAAAATAAATAGCAGGGAAAACGCAATAAAAAAGGCAGGAGCAAAATGTCCTGCATAAATCAAAATTTCGGGTACCCCAGCTCTTTAAATAAGATCAACAAAGCGTAAGCAACCGTAACTCCGTCCACAGTACCAAGAACCTTTGTAAGCCTTTCAGTATTCCAGAGTACATCATTCAAACTCGCAAGGTGGCAACCAACATCAAAATCAGGCATTACATGCAAAATAGCCCACAGAGGTTTTCCCAAGAACGACAAGGATGCTGAACCGACTTTGAATGATGAACTCATAATGAGAACCATGTTTCTTAAATCTGGTAATAGACCCGATCCAAGCTCTTTTTTTATGCTTGCATATAAATGTATCCATTGATGATCTCCTAATCACATAACCTCATCTGGAACCCTGAGAGCATGATTTGAACAAGTTCTACACGCTTTTTCCCGATCCGGATTGTAACAGTAGGATTTAGTCCTTCCCTTGAAAAGAGTTTTTTCCCATGCTGAGAAGCGTAATACGTAATGAGCTCTTTAAATTGCTTCTCAGGCATTTTCAAGGCGATATAGCTGTCGCAAGCTATGATTAGCTGGGTTGCGAGCATCTTCACAGTGGTAGGGTTTTTTAGAATATCCATGGCTTGAACTCCTTTTGTTCTTTTTGTACAGAATTCTAATTGAGTTTGTTCCTTAGAAGTCATAAGTCTTACCATCAAAAATTAAAGGTGAAGCCGCTGAGACATCAGCAACTTCTGTTTCGGTAATAATGGCCTTTTTCGCCGTGTAACCGTAAACCAGAAGCCTGTAGCATAACTGGTTGATCCGCCGGGGGATTCCGGAAGTGATGCTGTGAATGGCCGGATAACACTTATCATCAAACACAGGTTTCTGCCCCATGGAAAGGTTTATCTGATGCTTGATATAGTTCATGGTCTCTACGGGTGTAAAGGCGTCCAGCTCGATTGAAAAGTTAATTCTTTGCTTCATAGGCTCATTGACAGAAAGGCTCAATGTTCTTGACAGAAGCGGCGGCAGTCCTGCAAGGATTAAAGAGAAGTTGGCACCTTCATCATAGAAGCTTCTGAGTTCATCGATCATGGGTATCGAAAGTGTATGCGCTTCATCAATAATGACACAGTTGAATTTTCCCTGTTCGTTTTCTTCGCTGAAAAAGTGAATCAGCTGCAGCTTAATAT
>JAAZHX010000079.1 GCA_012510495.1 Smithella sp. | reverse complement strand
GGCGGTGAGGCGCTGAAAAAATGCTATCAGTGCGGCACCTGCTCGGGAACCTGTCCCTGGACGCCGATTACGCATTTCAATATCCGTCAACTGATCCGCTTCGGCCAGATGGGCCTCGACGGTATTGAAGAGTTCATGTGGGGCTGCTCGACATGCAAATTCTGTGTGGATCGCTGCCCGCGGGGCGTGGAAATAATCGATGTCGTCACGGCCATCCGCAATGTTTACAGCGGCGGAGGCATGCTGCCCCAGAGTCTGCGTGCTTTTGTAGGCTCCCTTTCCGCGCGGGGCAACCCCTGGTCGGGCGAGCAGGACAAGCGCAACGACTGGGCGCAGGGGAAATACCCGCTTTATACGGAGGGTATGGAATATCTGTTTTGGACCTGCTGCACAATCTGCTACGACCCGCGCAACAGCAGGCTGGCCAAAGCGACGGCGGAAATTCTCAATCTTGCCGGCGTAAGCTGGGGCATTCCTTCGCTGGATGTCAACTGCTGCGGTGAAAGCCTGCGCAAAGTGGGGGATCTGGAACTTTTCGAGCGCCTCCGCGATAAAAATCTGGACTACTTCAAATCAGTCGGCGCCTCCAAGATCATCACCGTCTCGCCTCACTGTCTGGTGTCCTTTAAAAAAGATTACGGTGCGGATTGTGAAGTCCTTCATCTGAGCGAACTGATCGCAAAACTGATCAGCGAGGGAAAAATCACGCCCCAGAAGGATTTCAGCGGCCTGAAAGTTACATATCACGACCCGTGCTACCTGGGTCGTCACGGCGGCGTTTACGATGCACCCCGTGATCTTCTCAAGGCGATTCCGGGCCTGGATTTCGTCGAGATGGAGCGCGCGCGCGAGCAGAGCATGTGCTGCGGCGGTGGCGGCGGCGGGTTGTGGATGGAAAAGGTCAAAGGCGAGCGCCTCAGCGACGTGCGCCTGGAAGAGGCGATGGGCACAGGCGCGGCGGTTCTGGCGACGGCCTGTCCTTATTGCATCGCCATGTTTGAAGACAGCGTCCGGACGCTCAACGTCGATGAACAGATTAAAATACGGGATGTGACCGAGCTTCTCTTAGAGAGTCTCGATATCAGTGTGGACGAACCGGTTGTCGATACATGCGCCTTATAGGCTGAAAGGATATTCCCGCCGGATGCAGGACACCGGCGGCAGGAACATGAGTTTTGAAGATATATAGCCAGGAGAGACTATGAGCAGAATTGGTGTTTTTGTTTGCCACTGCGGTTTGAATATAGCCAAAACAGTCAAGGTGAGCGAGCTGGCGCAGTTCGCCTCCACTTTGCCGGATGTCGTCGTCGCCAAGGACTACAAGTTCATGTGCTCCACGCCCGGCCAGGAAATGATCGCCAATGACATCAAAGAGCACAGGCTGGATCGTGTGATCGTCACCGCCTGTTCGCCCCTTATGCATGAGCAGACCTTCCGCAAGGTGCTGGCGGCTTCCGGTTTGAATCAATACCTGCTGAGTATCGTGAATATCCGGGAGCAGGTCTCTTGGGTTACAAATGATATTGACGTAGGGACGGCCAAAGCCAAGGCCCTGTTGAACGGAGCGGTCAACCGCTCGAGACTGCTGGCGCCTCTGACCTCGCGTGAGATTGACGTGAATCCGGATGTGATGGTCGTCGGCGGCGGTATCGCCGGCATCCAGGCCGCGCTGGAGCTGGCCAATACGGGCAAAAAAGTTTATCTGGTCGAAAAGAACTCGACCATCGGCGGCCACATGGCGCAGTTTGACAAAACCTTCCCGACGCTGGATTGCTCGGCGTGCATACTGACGCCGAAGATGGACAGTGTGCTGCAAAATAAAAACATAGAGCTTTTGACCTCTTGCGAGGTCAGCGAGGTAAAGGGCTTTGTCGGTAACTTCGACATCACCATCCGCCAGAAGGCCCGCTACGTCGATCATGACAAGTGCAACGCGTGTATGGCCTGCATGCAGAAGTGTCCGGGCAAAGGCATATCCGAATGGGATGAAGGCCTGGTCAAGCGCAAGGCGATATACATTCCCTTCCCGCAGGCCGTTCCACAAAAGCCGGTTATCGACCGGGAGGTTTGCACTTATTTTCTCAAGGGCAAGTGTCGTCTGTGTGAAAAGGTCTGTGAGCAGAAGGCGATCGATTTCGAACAGCAAGATACTTTTGTTACAGTGAAAGTCGGCGCCGTGATTGTGGCTACCGGTTATGACCTGATGGACACGAAGCCCCTGGTGCAATACGGCTACGGCAGGTATCCGGGCGTCTATAACGCGCTGGAGGTGGAACGGCTTTTCAATTCCTCGGGTCCTACCGCAGGCAAAGTGACGCTGCGTGACGGCAGCGAGCCGCAGGCCATCGCCATTTTGCACTGCATCGGCAGCCGCGATAAAAACAACTACGAACACTGCAGCCGTGTGTGCTGCATGTATTCGCTGAAATTCGCGCACCTGTTCAAGGAAAAAACATCCGCCGATGTCTATCAGTTTTATATCGACATGCGCGCGGCCGGCAAAGGTTATGAAGAATTCTACAACCGCATTGTCGAAGAGGACGTAAAGTTTATCCGCGGCAAAGGGGCACGTGTGGCCGAAAGCGCGGATGAACCGGGCCGCCTGATTGTGGAGGCGGAAGACACGATCACCGGAAAATTCATCAGCCTGCCGGTGGACATGGTCGTTCTTTCGCCGGCGATGAAACCGCGGGAAGACGCCAAAGAGATCGCGCGGCTTTTCAATATGAGCACCGACAAGTACGGCTTCTTCATGGAACGGCATCCGAAGCTGGCTCCTCTATCCACCATGTCGGAAGGCGTGTTCATCGCAGGCGTGTGCCAAAGCCCTAAAGACATTCCCGATACGGTCGCTCAGGCAACCGGCGCGGCCGCCGAGGCGCTCACCATTGTGGAAAAAGACAAGATGGAGCTGGAGGCGACCACAGTGATGGTCAACCCGGCGCTTTGCTGCGGCTGTCAGAACTGTGTGCGCGTCTGTCCCTATGGCGCGCCGTTTTTCAAGGAAGATAAAGGCGTTTCGGAAATCAACGAAGCTCTGTGCAAAGGCTGCGGCCTTTGCGCCTCCGTCTGCCCGCCCTCGGCGATTGTCGCCAGACATTTTACAAACGAGCAGGTGCTGGCGGAAGTGGAAGGATTGATGGAATTCTAGTTACGGAGAAAGGAAATATTCATGTCGTTTGAACCTAAAATCCTGGGCATTGCCTGCAACTGGTGCACTTACACCGGTGCGGACCTGGCGGGAACGACCAGGCTCGTGTATCCGCAAAATACAAGAGTGGTGCGGGTGATGTGCTCCAGCCGGATCAACCCGTCATTTATTTTCCGCGCCTTTCAGCTCGGAGCGGACGGAGTGCTGGTGGGCGGCTGCCATCCGGGCGACTGCCATTACAACACGGGCAATCTTTACGCGCGCAGGCGGCTGGCCGTCACCAAAAAAATTCTGGAATTTTCCGGGATGGAACCGGGGCGTTTCCGCGTGGAATGGATCTCCGCCTCCGAGGGCAATAAATTTGCGGAGGTTGTCCGGGAGTTTACCGAGCAGATCCGCAATCTCGGGCCCCAGACCAGGTTTACGATTACACAGTAACGTCGGGAGAAAATATGGCAACGAGCTTTAAACAAATCGATGAGAATCTGAAAAACGAAGCCAGAAATCTTCTGGAGTCCGGAAGAGTGGCGCTGGTTTTGGCCTATACCGGAGGATATGATGAAAAGCATCCTCTGCCCTACACCGCCAAATCCGTGGCGGACGTGGAAAATATCATTTTCAATGAATACTGCAACGCCAATCTGGCGCGCTACCTGATGCGCCATCCACGCGGCACGAAAATAGCCATTGCCGTGAAAGCCGCCGACAGCCGCGCCGTGGTTGTTCTCATTCAGGAAGATAAGGTCAGGCGCGACGATCTGATCATCCTGGGCATTCCCGTCTGCGGGATGAAAAACCACAAAACAGACGAAGTGATCGACAGCAGCACCACCGGCGGGTTGTATAACCCGGTGCTGTGCGACATCATGCTGGGCGAGGAAATCGAAGACCGGCCGGCCGCGGCACCCTATGACGTACTGGCGCCGTACGAGGCCATGGATAAGGAAGAGCGCTGGGCTTTCTGGAAAAAAGAGCTGGACCGCTGCATCCGCTGCTACGCCTGCCGCAAAGCCTGCCCGATGTGCTACTGCGACCCGTGCTTTATCGACCTGGACAAGCCCCGCTGGGGGGAAAAAGCGCCCGGCTCCGGCGGGAACCTGATGTATCACCTGACCCGTTTTCATCACCTGGCCGGTCGCTGTATCGACTGTGGCGAGTGCTACCGCGCCTGTCCGGTGGACATCCCCCTGCATTTATTCCACAAGAAAGTGGCCAAAGAGTGTGAAGAAATGTTCGGCCAGGCCGCCGGTATGAGCATTGAAAACAAACCGGTGCTGGTCGATTTCCGGATGGACGATTCCGACGCGATTCTGGAATAAACCGCGGGGCATCCGAAGGAGGTGCCGAACCAAAAACAGGATAAACCGGAATCATGCGCGTCAAAGCCCGCGGGAGCGCTTAGCCGGTTACTTTGCAACGCTTCCAAGCGCATCAATAAGTTTCATGAATAAGGAGCAATTTTGTGTTGAAGAAAATATCCGTTGATAAAATATCAGAGCTTGCCGCCCGGCTGATGGGCAAAGGCACACTGATCGCCCCCGTGCGGGAGGAGGCGGGATTCAATTTCCGCGAGATCTCCGATGCCGGACAGGTGGATTTGAATTTTTACAATACGCTTTTGAGTTCCAAGTCGGCCTTTTTGCCACAGAAAGAAGATTTTATACGGTATGAAAGCGGACAGTCCGTGCAAGATGCGAAATGCGTCGAGCTCAACCTGAAGCCGACATTTCTTTTCGGCGTCCGCCCCTGTGATGCCAGAAGCTTCGAAATCATGGACATCCACTTCATCGAGACAGGCGCGCCGGACCCCTACTGGCAGGACAGAAGACAGGCCACGACAATTTTCGGCTATGCTTTCGATTTGAACAGACCGGCCGAGCCTGCTGACTTTTATACCGCACTGGGCATCGGCGCGGCGGACCCCGCAGGCAGCGACGTCTTTATGATCCAAAAAGGCGACGAAATGCTGTTGAAAGGCATCACCCCCAAAGGGGAGAAGATTCTGGCGGAAATCGATTCCCTTTCCGAAGCGTCGGCGGACGACCTCAAATATTTTGACGATACCGTAGAGGCCGGCCGTTCGTTCAAGACCCGCTTCATGAACATCGACGCTCCCGCCGTCGCTAAAAAATTCGAAGACCTTTTTCACAACACAGAATTCTGGGAGAGAATTTCCGACGGGTGTTTAAGCTGCGGCGTGTGCACCTTTGTCTGCCCCACCTGCTACTGTTTTGACATCTGCGATGAAAACCTGTTCGGCGGCGGCACGCGTCGCCGCGTCTGGGACGCCTGCATGTTCACGGACTTTACGCTGGAGGCCAGCGGCCACAATCCGCGTACAAAAGTCTATCAGCGGCTGCGTCAGAAAGTCTGCCACAAGTATTCGTATCACGTCCGCAAATACGGGCCGGTTTCCTGCGTCGGCTGCGGCCGCTGCACGAGATCCTGCCCGGTCAACATAGACATCTTTTCCATTGTGGACCAGGCACTGAAGGCTTAGCTGCGGCAAAGATAAAAACTTAAATCTTTTGAGGATCGATATGTGTTCAAATAACCCCTACATTCCCATGCCGGTTGAGATTATAAAAATCATCGACGAAGTTGACACACACGACCAGAAGACGTTTCGTCTGAGATTTCTCAATCCGGAGGACGCGAAAAACTTCCGCTATCTGCCGGGGCAGTTTGCCGAGCTTTCCGTTTACGGCAGGGGGGAATCCCCCATCGGCATTGCCTCTTCGCCCACCGACGAAGGATACGTGGAATTCACTGTGCAAAAGGCGGGTGCGGTTGTGCCGGGCCTGGTGACGGCCGCGCTTCATGGCATGGAAGAAGGGGCGAAAATCGGTTTGCGCGGACCTCTGGGCAATTCCTGGCCGATCGAGTTTCTGGAAAACAAAAATATCGTTGTCGTGGGCGGCGGATTTGCCTTCACCACACTGCGCTCACTTATCCGCTATATCCTCCACGGAGACAACCGCAGACGCTTCGGCGATATCACCGTCATCTACGGCGCGCGCACCCCCGGCCTGCTTTTGTATAAAGACGAGCTGGCCCGATGGGAAAAGCTGGGCGACATCAATACCGTCATCACCGTGGATAAAGGTGACGCCGGCTGGAAAGGCCGTGAAGGCTTTGTGCCTGACATCTGCAAAGACACAGCGCCATCGCCGGACAACACAGTAGCCGTCATCTGCGGCCCTCCGATCATGATCAAATTCACACTGCCGGTGTTTTTCGATCTGGGGTTTTCCAAAGAAAACATCCTCACCTCGCTGGAGATGCGCATGAAGTGCGGCATCGGCAAATGCGGACGCTGCAACGTCGGCTACAAGTACGTTTGTTCGGATGGGCCGGTGTTTTCACTGGCGGAGCTGGAAGAGCTGCCCCGCGATTTTTGAAGATGCCTCCGACAGTACAAATGACACGGGTAAGAGGTGGAACATGAAGAAAATTATCGTTGTCCTGACCATGATCGCTTTTGCTGCCGCGCCGGTGTCGGCCGCGGACGATACGTTTCAAAAAGCCGATCAAAACAAAGACGGCAAAATCAGCCTCCAGGAGTACCTGAATGCGACTTCACAGGTCTTCGACGAGCTGGACAAAAATCACGACGGCGCACTGACGAAAGAAGAGATACAGGCCAACACGAAGACAGATGCCGATAAGTTGATCCGCGAAGCCGACGCGGATCGTGACGGCAAAATCCTGAAACAGGAATTTCAGAAGGCGGCCCAAAAAAGGTTTCACTCCATGGATAAGGACAGGAGCGGCTACATTGACCACAATGAATGGGCGTCCGGCCGCTCCGATCTCTATTCTCCTTTCAGTCTCTTTTCATTCTGATCGGGAAAACGCCGTCGCAACGGATCTGGAGCAGCCGCTGTTCCTTCCGACCAGCTCCCTTGGCGGAGGCGATGTTCTGGAAATTTATTCAGCGCCCGGACACCGTCTCGGCAGCATCTGCCTCCGGACCGGTGAAATTCTCTTTATCGGTAATTAGCCCGCCGGTTCCGGTTGTGCGGCCTGATGCTGCAGGCGGAACAAGACGGTTTTCGGTTGAGGGCCGCACAAGGGCAGGAAGAGGCAGATGCCTTCGCACCCGGCCATTGATGTGGAGAATTTTCTGAAAAATAGGTTGATTTAACCGTCAAAAAAACTTAAGAAGCACCCTCAAGCGCATTGAACAACGAAACATCCGATTCATTTTTTTCGGCAAGATTTACCCGGTAAACAGAAATTTGAACAATATTTTTCGACAAGGAGAATGCTTTATGGAAATCAAGAAAATTTGTGTGCTGGGCGCGGGACTGATGGGCAACGGCATTGCGCAGGTTTGCGCGCAGGCGGGGTACGAAGTGGCCCTGAGGGACATCGAACAGCGGTTTGTGGACGGCGGCATGAACACGATCAGAAAGAACCTGGCCCGGGACGTCGAAAAAGTGAAAATGACGCAGGCGCATATGGAAACGCTGCTCAGCCGCATCACGCCTACGCTGGATTTGAAGCAGGCGGCCACCGACGCGGACGTGGTCGTCGAAGTCGTGATTGAAGTCATGGACATCAAGAAGAAAGTCTATGCCGAACTGGAAGCCGTCGTTCCTGAACACTGCCTGTTTTTTACCAACACGTCAGGGCTCAGCATCACGGAAATGGCGGCCGTGACCGGCCGTCCGGACCGTTTTATCGGCACGCATTTTTTCAATCCCGTTCCGGTGATGCGTCTGCTGGAAATTATCCGCGGCCATCAGACCTCCGATGAAACGCTGAAAACCGCCCAGGAGTGGGGCAGGAAAATCGGCAAGGAGGTCATTACGGTGAAAGAGGCCCCGGCCTTTGTGGTCAACCGGATTCTGTGCACGATGCTCAACGAGGCCTTCTTTGTGCTGGACGAGGGGCTGGCGTCGGCTGAAGACATCGATAAAGGCATGGTACTGGGGTGCAACCATCCGATCGGCCCGCTGGCGCTGGCCGACCTGGTGGGCAACGAGACATTGCTGCGCGTGATCGAAGGTCTGCACCGGGAACTGGGCGACAAATACCGTCCCGCGCCGATTTTGAGAAAACTGGTCCGCGCTGGAAACTTCGGACGCAAAACCGGCAGAGGGGTTTACGATTACGGCAAATAGCATCATCCTGCAGCTGGGCGCAAGCTTTCGGGCCGCCCGGTAATCTATGATTTACGGAGGAAAAGGAGAAATTTCGCATGAATTTTGAATTGACGGAAGAAATGAGAATGTTGAAGGAGATGGCCTATAAATTTGCCGTGGCGGAAATCGCGCCGTTTTCCGCAGAATGCGACGAGCAGGAAAAATACCTGCCGGAGATCCGGAAGAAGGCGGCTGAAAACGGCCTGGTCGGCGCGTGGATTCCGGAAGCCTACGGCGGGTCCGGCGCCGGCATTCTGGGCAATGCCATCATTACGGAGGAGCTGTCCAAAGTCGATATGGGCATCGGCCTGAATATCGTCGCCTCCGGCTTCGGCTGCGAGTCCATTCTCAACTACGGAACGGAAGAGCAGAAGAAGACCTATCTGCCGCCGATCTGCGAAGGCGTCCAAGTGTGCGCCGGCGCCTATACCGAACCCAACGCGGGAACGGATGTCTCGGGTTACAAGACGCGGGCCGTCAAGGACGGGACCGACTATGTGATCAACGGCAACAAGATGTTCATTACCAACGGCACTGTGTGCGATTTCATGGTTGCGCAATGCATCACCAACCCCGAACAAAAGAAGCACAACAGCTTCAGCCTGATTATCGTACCGGCGGACGCCCCGGGAGTGACACGCAACAAAATTCACGGGAAGATGGGCATCCGCGCCAGCGACACGGCGGAGATCGCGTTTGAAGACGTCCGCGTTCCCCAATCCAACCTGGTAGGGAAGGAAGGGAATGGCTTTCGCCAGCTCATGCACTTTTTCGACATCACCCGCGTGATGGTTTCCGGACAGGCCCTGGGGCTTGCGCAGGCGTGCCTGGAAACCAGCGTCAAGTATGTCAAGGAAAGAACCGCTTTCGGCGCGCCGCTGGGCTCTTTTCAAATCACCCAGATGAAGCTTACGGAAATGGCCATCCGCATTGAAGCGCTGCGCGGCCTGGTGTACAAGGCGGCCTGGCTGATCGATCAGGGGAGGCCCGATTACACGCTCGCGGCCATGGCCAAATTCTACGGCGGTCAGACCGCCGTCTTCTGCGCGAATTACGCCGTGGAGCTGCATGGCGGCTACGGATACATCAAAGAGTACCCCGTGCAGAAATGGTACCGGGATGCGAAAATCGGTAGTATAAAAGAATGTTCGCAATTTGATTTATTGTAGAGGCCATCGATATCTCCTAAAATGATGTTTGTTAGAACACTACCGAAAGGAGACAGAGCGATGGCCAGGAGTTATGATACTGCAACGTACAAAAAATTACTACTGCATT
>JAAZHX010000147.1 GCA_012510495.1 Smithella sp. | reverse complement strand
TTAGCAAAGCCAAAGGTGTTGAGAAATCAGCCGACATTTATAACCTCATCATTGTTTGTCCTGACGGCGGCTACGGTAGCTGGTACTGGGACAGCCCTGTCGATCCAGAGTCGCAGTATGAAACTTTTGTTTCGACGGAGCTGATTAAAGCCATCGATTCGAAATACAAAACCATTAAAAATCGCAAAGGACGTGGTATTACCGGACTGAGCATGGGCGGACATGGCGGACTTTACCTCGGAATCAGGCACCAGGATGTGTTTGGTGCTGCCGGAAGCATGAGTGGTGGCGTAGATATTCGCCCCTTCCCCAATAACTGGGAAATGGCTAAACGCCTTGGAACCTATGCTGAGCAACCCGAACGCTGGGAACAAAATACAGTAATTAACCAGCTTCACCTGCTTACGCCAAACTCACTGGCTCTGGTTATCGACTGCGGAACTGATGATTTCTTTTTCGAGGTAAACGAAAACCTCCACCAACAGTTGTTGTACCGCAACATTCCGCACGACTATATGACCCGTCCGGGCGGACACACCTGGCCATATTGGACCAACGCTGTTAAATACCAGATGCTGTTTATGAGCAATTACTTCAACAGTGCGAAGTAGCTTCTTACAACCTCTGTTTCTCTGACCAAATTAAACCTGAACCAAGTCCATAATGAAATTGAATCTCCCTGCTGCTTTGCGGCGGGAAAACGAATCTTGAAAACTGGAAATAGTGGGTAGTGTTCCATTTTGTATCCTGCGACCACTTGATGCCGTATTTAATAGACCATCTGACGCCGGAAGCAATCCTTTGAGAAATAAACAATTACAAAAATGTTATAATGACCGGCTGAATGGTGTCAAGGTTTCCGGCCTGTGCAGAATCTGCGGGAACTGATTTATTTCAGACAATTTCTTTAATTTTGGAAAACCGACAGAAGAATGGATGTCTCCATTGTTGCTCTGGTTGAAAAACTCAAAGTTCATCGCAAAATAAAAAAGATAAAAGCGTTCAAGGCTAACTTAATTATGCTTATAAAATCATTACTTCGACCGCTTATTGCCAGTGCAGTAATTCTAATGAGCGTACCAGCATACAGCCAGCCTTCCGGAGGCTTTGGCAGATCTCCCCAGATCAATCCCGATAATACCGTGGCCTTTCGATTCAGAGCCCCGAATGCGTAGGATGTCAGACTCAGTGTTCAATCTGAAACGGCGCCTGTCAGGATGGAAAAGGACGCAAGAGGCTCCTGGAGTGCAACGATTGGTCCTGTCAAACCAGACATCTATCCATATCATTTTATTGTTGATGGTGTCCAGGTTATGGACCCGGGTAACAGGTCTGATGAACATTGACAAGTTTGCATATGTTTGTGCTTATGCACCTTATACACAAACCCCGGAATTCAATGCAAATTTCGGGAAATGGGATCCCGATGTAGAGAATTATAACAAACAGCTTAAACTCTTCACGATTTATACTGGCGAAAGTGATCGATACAGGCAGATCATTGATCGTACCATCTCAATTTACAAGGAGAAAAAATTCAATCTCGGGACGATGTTCGTTCCAGGTGGTTATACCCGGATGAATTGCAGGCTCTTCCTGGCAACAACCCTGCCGCAGTTATTCAGATAAATTGGAAAAACACAGGAATTTACTGAGAAGGAACAGGCAAGGGTATTTATCTTCATAAAAGTAAACTTATTTTTGTAACCTGGGGATCCGGGGAGACGGCTTATGAATTACCCCGGTTCTCTGAAACTAATCCGGTCAGAAGGTCAAAAAAAAAACAAAAATGAAGAAAGTCATCTCTGTTATGAAAAGGCCGCAGGTAATTTTATTATTTGTGTTTCTGTTTCTGTTCTCTGTAAAAGAATCAAACGGAGACAATAACAAGTCGAAAAACGGCACGCTGGTAACCAAATTAACCCATCAACCTGCAGGTAATCCTTATCTGCCACTTTGGGAACATCTGCCCGACGGCGAGCCTCGTGTTTTTGAAGATCCCGACAATCCCGGGAAATACCGTATCTATATTATCGGCTCGCACGATGTCAGGTTCAGGAGTTATTGCGGACCTGACATCAGAGCCTGGTCAGCTCCGGTGGAGGATTTGTCTGCCTGGCGTGATGAGGGACCCATTTTCACCTATCCTGTTGATGGCCAGTGGGATGTTATGTACGCCCCCGACCTGGTTGAGGTGAAGAAAAGAGACGGTACAAAAGAATACTACCTGTACCCTCATAGCCGTGGCTGGAACAGAGAAGCCATGGTGGCCAAAGGAAGCCGTCCCGACGGTCCGTTTACACCCATCAACCTGACTGACGACGGAATGAGAACAGTTCCGGGCAGTATCATGG
>JAAZHX010000221.1 GCA_012510495.1 Smithella sp. | reverse complement strand
GATCCTCCCCGCGCAGGTCTTAACGCGCGTGCCCGCCAGGCTCTGGTCGACCTCGCCCCGCAGCAGATTATTTACATCAGCTGCGACCCCAGCACCCTCGCTCGCGACCTGAAATATTTCAGTGAGGCTGGCTACAGCCTGAAAAGCGTGCACGCCTTCGACATGTTCCCCCAAACCGCGCATGTCGAGACTATGACAGTACTACGAAGAACTCAACGAGTAACTTCGTAGAAATCCTTCGTTTTAAGCACTTTATTCATAAGATTTATTTCGTCCCTGAAGGGGAAAACTACAGAAACAAGGTCATTAAGAACCATCTTCTTGTGAGAGTGGTTGTTGATCTCGGTTGTGGGAATACGTTTTTTGATGATTCTTTGACCGAAGCAGAACCCACCCAAAACAGCCAATTTTCGGAGATCATTACAGTGTAAAAAGCTGTTTAATGTTCTTTTTATGTTTCCTGCGATCTGGAGGATGAGTTGTTGAAATCACATCAATTTGATTATTACTATGGCAAGCAGGCCGAACAGTTCACCTTCTATCGTATCCCTAAAAGACTGTTCACTGATTCCACCTTTGCTGACCTGTCCAGTGCCGCAAAGGTGCTATATGGTCTGATGTTGGATCGAATGAGTTTGTCTGTCTCAAATGAATGGAAAGATGATCAGGACCGTGTCTTTATCTACTTCACACTTACCGAAATCCAGGAACTGATGAATTGTGGACACAACAAGGCAGTCAGGTTGCTGGCGGAACTGGATAGCATTAAAGGAATTGGGCTAATTGAGCGAGTAAAGCAAGGGATGGGAAGACCAAACAGAATCTATGTTATGAACTTTTTGGTCAGTGAAGAGATCAAAGACTTCCCAAAAGAGGAAGTTATGACTTCCGAAAAAGGGAAGTCAAGAGTTCCCGAAAAAGGAAGTCAAGACTTCCCAAAAAAGGAGTTAATTAATACTGATCTTAATAAGACTGAGGTTAATGAGACTGAGAAGAATGAATCTAATCGATCAATCTATCCATCAAAGAATTCGCACGCGATTGAAAAAGAAAATGAGATGGATCGATGGATGGAATATCGGGATGTTTTCAAGAAAAATATTGACTATGAAATCATGATGCAAAGATACCCTGACTCGATTCCTGAAATCCTTGAGATCTTAGTCGAGACAGCATGTTCAGGTTCAAAGTATTTTCGTATCAACAGCTCGCAGATACCTGCCGAAAGAGTCAGGGAGCGGCTCCTAAGTCTGAACTCAATGCATGTCGAGTACGTTTTGGACGCGATGAGGGATAACTCAAGTGATGTGAAGAATATCAGGGCTTTTCTGTTGTCTGCACTCTATAACGCCAGCAAAACGATCAACAGCTATTACCAGGCCAGAGTAAATCATGACCTGTACGGTAACCCCAAGTAAGGATGGTGCTCATGCAGGAAGAAGTATCCCAAAAAAGCATAGCTTTCATCATTCAAACTGGCAAGATGACCGGGAAGGTTTTCTTACAAGCCAT
>JAAZHX010000023.1 GCA_012510495.1 Smithella sp. | reverse complement strand
GTCACACCTCATTCGGAAAGATCGATGCCTATTATGCGGTTCCTCTCGATACCGTTGCAGGCTCCCGCAGTCTTTTCTCTCCTACCCTCTCGTGGCAGGTCCCGACCGAGGCAATGACCTTCAACTATGACTATACGGTGATGTATTATACCAAAAAGCCTTCGGGCAGGGAGCCTGAGAAGATCTTCAAGGCAAGGTATGAGATTGCAAAAAACAAAAAGCATGAATGGATCAGCGACACCAAACCGGTTAGTTTCTGCTCCGACAGATCGCTTTATTCCCATCCTGCACTGTCGCCCGACGGTGAAAAGATGGTTTTCAGCAGCAACAGGAGCGAAAGCCTGGGCGGGCTTGATCTTTTCATTTCCTACAGGGAGGGCACCGAGTGGTCCGCTCCCATAAATCTTGGAAACCTGATAAACACCAAGGGAGATGAACTGACACCATTTCTTGACCAGGACAATAACCTGTATTTCTCATCTGACGGCATATCCGGTTCAGGAGGTCATGACATCTTTTTCTGCAGGTATAACGGAGGCAAATGGGACAAACCGGCCAATCTCACCGAACTTATAAACACTCCTGATGATGATCTTGCCTTCAAACTAGACAAGACCGACGGTAAATCAGCTTTTTATACAACAAGATACAAGCAGGCGGGGAAAGCTCCGCAGTTATTCAGGGTCACCCTGAGGGATCAGATGGCTCTCGGCAATGCCCGCAACCTTCAGGAAGCCTTCAGTCTGATTGCCCGGATGGTTCCTGCCGTTGAAGAGGAAGTAGTTCCGGTTGCCGCGAAGCAGGAAGAGCCTGAATCTGTGGTAGAGGAAGCTTTACCTCCTGTTGAAAAGCCCGTGCAGAAAGTTGCCGAAGCGGCACAGGTGCCGGAACCGGCTCCTGCTGAGGTTAAAACACAGGCTGCCCCCGATCCCGATGCTATTGTGTTCCGTGTGCAGTTCCAGGCCACCTCGGCAAAGAGGGCTGACAGAACCCTCAAAACAGGGGGAAAGGAATACGATGTTTTTGAGTATTTCTCGAATGGAACATACAAATCCTGTATAGGTGAATTTCCTTCTCCGGCAGCAGCAGCCGGACTTCAGGCGCAGCTCCGCAGGGATGGTTACAGCGATGCATTCGTGGTTGCCTTCAAAAATAATGAACGCATCACAGGCTCATTGCAGAATATTACCGCCCAGGCGGGGACACAAAAGCCCGCCGGAGAAGCCGTAAATACACAGAGAGTGCCGGCGCAGGTGCAGGAACCGGTAAGACCTGCAGCGCAAGGTACTGCGGCACAGGACAAAATTGTCTACCGTGTTCAGTTTGCCTCTTATATGCAGCCAAGGGGAAGCTTCGAAGTGACGTTTGGAGGGACCAGATACAAGATATTCGAATATCTTTATAACGGAGCCTATCGTGCATGCGCAGGTGAATTCAGCACTTCAGCCGAGGCTTCAGGACTCCAGAAACAGATCATGAAGGAAGGTTATCCCGACGCATTCGTGATACCGACAAGAGGAAATGAAAGGGTAATAAATCCCTGAAATAACCCGGTCAGAAAATAAAGCAACTGATCGAGGAGACTAAAGTCTGTTTAGCTGTCCGTCGAAGTTCATTACTTCACCCTTTCCCGTTTCCGACGAGAACTTAAGACCATTATAGCTCAGGGAAAGAGGCATTCCGGAAACTGAAGTCACTTTCAGATTCGTCAGTTTGCCTTCATTCCATTCAAAATCGAGTTCAAATCCGCCTCTCGCCCTTATTCCCTTTATCTTTCCCGACGGTATCCCATCTGGCAGGGCAGGCAGAATCTCTATTTCAGCAAGATGGCTCTGTATAAGCATTTCAGCAATTCCTGCCGCTCCCCCGAAATTCCCGTCTATCTGGAACGGAGGGTGTGCATCAAAGAGATTCGGATATGACCCCCCTCCTGCTGAACCGCCGCCCCTGGCCTGGGATGAAGGCATCCCCTGCGGCCTGAGAAGCATCCGAACCATTTGCCATGCATGGTTTCCTTC
>JAAZHX010000177.1 GCA_012510495.1 Smithella sp. | reverse complement strand
TCAGGGCAATCGCATGAAAGTATTTTTCATTGATTTTCGTCCTTTTGTGCCGTAAATCCCAGCAGGGTTAGCATATAGTTTCTGTCGTATCCGGCTTTGGCGCGTTTGCTTTTGATCCCCAGCTTGCAGGTTTTATCGTTTTTGAGCAGGATTAAGCTGATGCGGCGGATACGGGACAGGTTTTCAGCGGCATTTTCAGTGCGTACGCGGCACTGGTCTTCATTAAAACAGACATCCAACGTCCAATGCAGTTCATTTTCGACGCGCCAGTGGTTTCTGACTAACGTGGCAATTTTCTGTGCCTGTCGGCCCGAATGGGAACTGATAAAATAGCGTCGCTCGGTACTGCGTTTTTCGTTGATGATGCGGGTACATTCGACGGCCGCCAGACAGGACAGGCCGGCCCATTGCTGTTTTTGAGAGAGCCACGCCACGTCGCCACAGGTCCAGCATTTTCGGATTTCGATACGGCCATGCGATTTTTCAGTGGCTTCATAATAATCGTACGAGGAAGACGAACCCGCTGCAATCCGATCATCCATAAATGTCCGTACCTCCTCTTGCAGCGTCCCTTGGTTGCCTTTCAGCGAAAAGACATAATGGCCTTGCTTGTCAATGATCTTTTGAGCAATCTCTTTCTGGCATCCCATCGCATCAATCGTGACCGTCGCTTCTTTCAATTCCAGCATTTCCAGCAATTTAGGGATTGCGGTGATTTCATTGGTTTTGCTGTCCACCTTGAGCTGACCGAACACCGCATGATTCTCATAGACATAGGCATTGAGCATGTGAATGGCCGCTTTGCCGGAGGCGGTGTCAAAGCTTTTGCGCAGCGTCTTGCCGTCAATGGCGATGTGCTTTTGTTGGGTACTCGAACCGACCAAGCAATGGATCCATTGCTGAATCCGCAATTCAAACGCATCCGGATTGAGGACGCTAAAGACCTTGCCGAAGGTGTCGTGAGACGGAATGCCGCCCGGCAAATCCAGAAAGGTCTTAAACCAGTCTTGGTTGGCTTTGGCAAAATCCTGAATCTGGGTCCAGTGTTCCAGACCGCCGATCACGGCACAGACCGTGATGACCAGAATGTCATGAAGCTGATGGACCACTTTGCCGGGGACCCGTTGGTCGGGCATATCCCGGAATAGGCGCAGCAAGAGCGTATGAGCCGAATCTTCCATGAAGGACTCCTTGTCATAGGGCGTATATTCAATTGTTTTGCAAGGCCTTGCCCTAAAAACAGCAGTATAAGACATTGCGCATAAAAGCGCAAATTACCTATTTTAACATTTTGAGATTTTTCGCAACTTATTTATTTCATGCGATTGCCCTGCCCTATTTCTTGCGTATTAAGAGCCTGTTGCATAAATAATTGCCAGTAATTGCTCTTTTAACAAGTGAATAAATCCAGCTTTTCGGTTATAATAGGCAAAACGGATTGCTAAACATGTAAAGGACTACAAAAGGGCTTACAATTTCCTGCCTTGCGACCGAAATCAGGCGTATCTTCTGCCTCTCTCATTGACGGACTGGTTACCGGGCGATCATTTGGCGTGGTTTGTTCTTGATGCGGTTGAACAGATCGACCTGTCGCCGTTTTACAAAAAATACCGTACTGATGGAGTCGGCAATACAGCCTTTCATCCATCGATGATGGTAGCATTG
>JAAZHX010000301.1 GCA_012510495.1 Smithella sp. | reverse complement strand
ATTCAGATTATAACCGCCGCTTATGACGTTGTAATCATTCAAAAAGAGAAGACAACTCGGGTCGAGGGCATGAGCTCGCTGGAACATCCAGGTATGGATGGCTACGCCCAAACGGTCTTTAAAGAAAGAATTATTGCACATTTCATTGTTCACGTCCCAATGCACATATTTCCCTTTGAAATGGTTGACGGCGCTGTCCATCCGCTCCATGACTTCGCTCAACAATTCACTGGATGTCGGATAGGGTGCGTACGGCAATGACCTGGCCCAACTTGGGACACAGTCTTCTTTCGCCCAGAAAATGCAGTGCCCGCGCATGATAATATCATTTGCGCTGCAGAAATTATAAATTGCGTCGGCGGACGAATAGTTCTCGACGTCTCTGGTACCTTCATTCGAGTACCACTTGGCTTCATTCTCACAGACCGCCCAGTTGAAATGGTTCTTAAAAAAGTTGGTGTATTGAGAATTCGATATGTTCGTGTTTATTGCCGATCCGAAAGGAAAAGATTGTTTCGTCTGGTCGATATCGATAATTAGATTCGGCACCGGATTGCCCTGTGAATCGACAACAGTGATCAGTGTATCCCGCTTTCGAATTTGCTCAATACGTGCATTGGCATCACTTTTCCAGTCAGCATGCCCCATCGAAACAGTGCATGCGATGATGCAATATATGCCGATTGCAGACAAATTTATTCCGGATACAAACGCTCTTGGCAGATACGATTTCATACTCATCATCCACTCTCACATTCTTTGTGTATGTAATTTTTATGGCATTAGCCGGTTTTCAGCCAATGCGGTACATTCAAAGCCGAGATTGAAAGATACATTTGTAACGACACACACGGGAATCCAGAAAAAGGGCAGCAGGCACAACAATGCACTCCCCACTCTATCGATGTTTATCGGTGACGACTATCTCCCTTAGCTGACATTTCCCATTCAAAAGGTTAAAATACACTTTCTCCTAACAACTATAATTCTACAAAATTCGCTACCGCAAGGTCAAGAAAAATCTTTTCCATGCCCGGTTTTCCGGTTTTCCCCGAAATTCCGTGAATATACGGCTTTTCAAACATCCAAACACTTACAGATATCATTTTTGACAGATCCTGACTGCTCTAGGATTCGAGAAATGGGAGTATTGGGACAGATGAATAATGGACTACTTTGATATGGGAACCTATGGGAGTATTGTAATCTGCGGGGAAAATGAACAAAGGGAAATATGGGCATACATCAGTGCAAAGTCAACTGTTAAATGGTATTATACACGTATGATTTAAGACAGCTGTATATTATGGGACCCCACGGGCTCTGCGGTACAAAAAAAATGCCCAGGCAACAATTCACCTGGGCAATATACCCTGCAATACACTGCTGATACCACAGATTAATGGCTTAATTCTGGAACAGAAGCGGTGCCATCTGATACAGACTCCGACGCCATGTCTGGAACTCGTGAGCTGTATTTTCAGAAATGTAGGAGACAGCCTTTATACCCGCCTGATTCAGCGCATCTGCAGCAGCTTTAAGATTATTGGAGCCGCCTTCTCGACTTCCATAACTCATGAAAACGAGTGCGACCTTCGACTTGTCCGGTAT
>JAAZHX010000131.1 GCA_012510495.1 Smithella sp. | reverse complement strand
TTACCGAGCAGCATATTTTCCTGAGTACCTCCTCGGCCTCCGGGATGTGGGAAGGCTGCATTCGCAACTGCGTCCAGAAGGATGAAGTCATCCTGTGCACGTCGTGCGGGGCGTTCAGCAGCAAGTTCGCCAGCGTCGCCAAGTCGTGCGGCCGGCAGGTCGAAGAACTGAAGGTTGAATGGGGACAGGCAATCACCGCCGAGATGATCGACGAAAAGATGGCCACCGGCAAGTACCCGATCCTGACGCTGGTACACAACGAGACCAGCACCGGCCTGACCAACCCGGTTTATGAAATCAGCAAAATGATGAAGGAAAAATACCCCGACGTACTGGTGTTTGTCGATACCGTCAGCGGCGTGGTCGGCCTGCCGCTGCACTTTGACGAGTTGGGCTGGGACGTGGCGTTTGCCTCGGTGCAGAAGGCGTTTTCGATTCCGCCGGGATTTGCGATAGCCGCCGTCAGCAACCGGGCGCTGAAAAAGAGCGAGTCCGTCCCCGAACGCGGCTATTACTTTGACTTCCAAGAATTCGCCAAGGTCGAGGCCAAGGACCAGACCCCGACGACCCCGTCGATTCCGCACATCATGGCACTGCACTATCAGGCCAACCGCTTCCTCGAAGAGGGGATGGAAAACGTCTGGGCACGGCACAAAAAGATGGCCGACTACGTCCGCAACTGGGGCCGGAAACAGGGCTTCGAGGTGCTGCCGGAAGAACAGTACGCCTCCAATACGCTGACGACATTCAAGAACACGCGAAACATCGACATCGCCGCGGTCAACAAGGCCCTGCGCGAAAAGCACAACACCGTCTTCGGCAACGGCTACGGCAAGCTCAAAGACCTCACCTTCCGCATCGCGCACATGGGCGATACCCAGATGGCCGACCTGAAAGAACTGCTCGGCTGGATCGAAGAAGAGATCAACTAACTGCGGCACGGGCATCTTTCCCGTGATATGCAAGTTAAGCCTCAAGCCCGTGCCGTCGTGCACGGGCTTTTTTTTATGCCAGTGGGATGACTTGAAAGGCAGAGTTAACGCCGCCGGATTGTCCCCCGTGACAAAAAAAAGGGTTTCCGGGCATCTGAATCGACACCCGGAAACCCTTTGATACGTCCTTTTCGACCTTACTGCTTAGTCGGCAAAGAGGAGGCGGTTTTCCATCCACATTCCAGCCAATTCTGCAAGATCTTCAAGATCAATAATGCAGTTATCGTTGGAATCCATCGTTTGGAAATGCCTAAATTCTTCTCTGTCGCAGATAAAATCCTCGCTCGGAGTGTCATTCAAGTATTCCACAGCAACCTCTTCGTTCGTAAGGGCATAGTTCCAAACCTTCAGGTCAGCAATATTCCCGCTGAAGTAAGGATCACTGCCATACTGACTTCTGCCGATCCAGTTTTGAGTGGTCGCACCGTTGTCGACCGGAGGATACGGGAAATCGGTCGAGAGGTTGACCCATTCACCGTTGATGAACAGCCTGGCCGTATTGCCGCTCAGGGTTGCCGTGATATGCGTCCACGTATTGTTCTGCACGAGGCCAAGGGCCGATTCCACCCGGCGTTCGCCGTGGTCGGGCACATCAACCGAAAACGCGGCTCTGCCTTCGCCGTTATAGTGGGGACAGATAAAGGTGCTGTTCCCCTGGCCGTTTCCATAATCGAAGATCCTCTGGAACGAACTCGTGCCAGTGGTTTTGAACCACATCGAAACCGTCAGGTCCTTAAATGTGGCTGCATACTGCTCTTTAACTTGCAGATAGTGCTGACTCGCTGCAGTGAAAGGCAGCGAGGTAATGCGGCCTAATCCTGCCAATCCTGCCGGGGCGTTGACTGCCAAGTCCGGAAGAACACTACCGTTACCGCTCATTATCTGAGCATCATAACCGCTGATCGTATCCGCAATGACACCCCCGTCGGTGCTATTGAACATGTAGTGGCTGACCAGTCGCGGATACC
>JAAZHX010000187.1 GCA_012510495.1 Smithella sp. | reverse complement strand
GGTGAAGACCGTATCCGATCTATTCATGCCCGTTGGAGGTGAGATTCTAGAGGTAAACCCGGCCCTTGGTGATTCGCCAGACCTGGTCAACAAGGATCCGTACGGGGAAGGATGGATGATTAAGCTCAGGATCACTGATCCCGTTGAGACAGAATCACTTCTTTCTGCTGAAAAGTATAAGGAGCTACTATAAGGTCTTTTTGACCTCCACTTGCTGGTATCCCTCTACAATGTCGCCGACCTTGAGGTCGTTGAAGTTTGTAATGTTCAGGCCGCACTCGTAGCCGCCGACAACCTCTTTCACGTCGTCCTTGAAGCGTTTCAGTGAGCCAAGTTCGCCGGTATAGATCACGATACCGTCGCGGATCACCCGTATTTTTGTGTTTCTGGTGATCTTTCCTTCCTTGACGTAACATCCTGCCACAGTGCCGAGCTTGGTTACCTTGAAGAGATCCCTGATCTCGAGGGTGGCCACTATTTCTTCCTTAAGCTCAGGTGAGAGCATACCTTCCATTGCCGATCTGATCTCTTCGATAGCATCGTAAATGATTGAATAGAGACGGATATCGATTTCCTCCTTCTCGGCCAGTTTACGGGCGCTGAGGGATGGCCTTACCTGGAATCCTACAATAATGGCGTTCGAGGCTGCTGCCAGAAGAATATCAGATTCGGAGATCTGACCTACGGCTTTGTGGATTATATTAAGAAGAATTTCAGGAGTGGACAGTTTAATAAGCGAATCGCTGAGGGCTTCTACAGATCCGTCGACGTCTCCCTTCACGATGATATTGAGTTCCTGGAAGTTGCCTATTGCAATACGTCTTCCGATCTCGTCGAGGGTGATATGTTTCTGGGTGCGCAAACCCTGTTCTCTCTGCAGCTGTGCTCTCTTTGTGGAAATGTCGTTGGCCTCGCGGTCGCTTTCCATCACATTGAATTTGTCACCGGCTTGCGGCGCCCCGTTCAGTCCGAGCACAAGAGCCGGAGTTGCAGGTCCCACTTCATCTACCTTGCCTCCTCTTTCGTTGTACATGGCCTTGATATGACCGAAGGCAGTTCCGGCGATCATAATATCGCCTACTTTGAGGGTACCGGCTTTCACCAGTACGGTTGCTGTGAATCCGCGGCCCTTGTCAAGAGATGATTCAATGATTGTACCAACTGCCGGTTTGTCGGGATTGGCCTTCAGTTCGAGCATCTCTGCCTCAAGCAGCACTTTTTCAAGAAGGGCATCAATGTTAAGCCCGTTTTTTGCCGATATCTCCTGCGACTGGTATTTTCCGCCCCAGTCTTCTACAAGGAAGTTCATATTAGCAAGAGCTTCCTTTATTTTTTCAGGATTGGAAGTCGGCTTATCTATTTTGTTTATTGCGAAGACGATAGGCACACCTGCTGCCGAAGCATGATTTATTGCTTCTTTTGTCTGGGGCATCACCCCGTCGTCAGCGGCCACAACAATAATTGCTATATCGGTAATCTGTGCACCCCTGGCACGCATAGCCGTGAAGGCCTCGTGACCAGGTGTGTCGAGGAATGTAAGCTTGCGGCCGTCATCGAGCTGCACTGCGT
>JAAZHX010000209.1 GCA_012510495.1 Smithella sp. | reverse complement strand
GGTGTATCCGCTGCCCACAAGCTGGATGTTAACAACGGGGTTTTCTTCATCGTTGCTGTTGATGGTGAGGTTTCCGTTGTAGGCGTTTGCCGCTTGCGGCTGGAAAGTGACGTTGTAAAGCAGGTTTTCGCCACCGGGGATGCTGAAATTCAGGGTGTTGCGGATCTCAGAGCCGTTTTTGCTTCTGAGTCCAGAATCCTGTTCTGTTCTGCCGGACAAGGCAACACTATAGCCTGCGGGAGTGTTCATGGAACCGCTGAGTTCCACTTCTCCATCGTTGGCAATTGTAAATTGCATGACCTTGCTTCCGCCTGCCAAAACTTCACCAAAATCAAGCTGCTGCGGGTTCACCGTGATCACAGGCGGCAAGTCAGGCATGCCCGTGAAAGTAAGCTGCACGTTGGGGCGATAGTTGCTGGTGCTGCCGCCGCTGAAGACGTTGGTCTGGTCGCTGGATGTCCAACTGTTTGTTGGGACATAACGATAACCGTTCGAAACGTTTGTATATCTCACTGTGCCGGCGCTTGAAGTGGAACTGATCAGGCCGAAAGCGGTATCGATCACGATGTTGTCTTCGCCGTTCCAAGTGAAAGGCGTATCCAAAGTCAGCATGTCAAATCCGCCGGCTGTGGGTGTGTAGGAACTGTTGTTATAAACCGTCACCATTCCGCTTGCACTTTGCCAGCTTGATACGTTCGAGGCGGTGGTGTGCTTCATTCTGACAATGAAAGAAGGCAAGGCTCGTGGTGATACAGTATTCACGTAAAAGCCCAAAGCGCTGATGTCTGAAGGTCCGTAAACACCGGCAGCATTAAGCTCTGCTTTTGTATAGACGCTCTGTCCGTGCAGACTGCGCCTGTATGTATTGATGGGACAGGCTGTGTTATTGTTAGTATTGGCGGTTCCGTCTCCCAAGACCACGGTGATAATTGCCGATGGCGTCACAAAAACAGTGTTTGAAGCCTCGGATTCACCGGCGGGATTGCTGTAGATGCTTGTGACGTAATAGCTATATTCAATATTGTTGGAAACGGTGTCGTCGATATATGACGTATCCGATGTTTCAGTCAGGAACATGCCATCGCGATAGATGCGATAGTCGCTCACCCCAGCCAAAGAAGATGGTGCAGTCCAGAAAAGATCGACACGTCTATCGCCACCAAGCCCGTTCAGGGCTGTGGGAGCATACATTATCTTTGTGACAGTCACATCCACGGCGTCTGAAGCCTGGGTGTAGCCATCATGAACCTGGAATGTGATCTGTTCCGTACCTGTCCAGCCGCCGGGGCTGCTGAAGGTGACCGCATGACCGCTGATGTCAACCTGGATATTGTTGTTTCCGCTGCTGCTTAGGGTCAGGGTCTGGTTATCCGGGTCGCTGATATAGGGGCTGAAATCTACGATCAGGTTTTGATCCGCATAGAGGTCAAATTCATATGACTCCGGCAGTGAGATGGATGGAGCGGTGTTGTGCACTGTAAGGTTCAGGGTAACCGTAAGTTGTGGATTCACAGGGTCGTTGGAATTGACCAGGAGAATACCCGTGTGGTTTCCGGGTGTTATTCCTTCGGGTGCAAATGTTCCGGTAATCTGCTGGCTTCCACCTCCTGCAATGGTGCCGGAAACCGGACTGGCACTGAACCAGGCAAGTTCAGGCGACTCCACCAGGTTGAAGGTCAGACTTTGGCTGCCGGAGTTTGTGATCGTGAATCTGCGAGTCAAAGGATTGCCATTTGTGGTGGGCGCCGACAAACTGTTGGTGCTCAAGGAAATGCTGGGAGGGGTTACCCCAGTTCCTGTAACTGTGATCAAAAGCTCAGAGTTATTTTCGTCGTTGCTGATGATTTCGACTTCTCCGTTGTAGTTGCCTGCGGCAGTGGGGCTGAAGCTGAGATTATAAATCCTCTGATCACCGGGTGTGATGTTGAAATATAAGCTGTTGCGCTCTTGTGCGTTGCGGCTTGAGCTTAAGCCTTGTTCCTCCCTGCCGGACCAGCTAACCGAATAGCCGGTGGGAGTTGTGATGGAGCCGCTGAGTTCTTCATCACCCTCGTTGGTAATGGTAAATTGTTTCACGCTGCTTTGGCCAACCAATACGGCGCCAAAATTCAGTTCACCGGGATCAACACTGATTTGTGGACCAGACGGGCCAACTGGTGGTTCACCAACGAAGCCCATTCTCAAAGCCGGTTTGTTTCTCGAGACTACACCACCTGAGAAAGTTCCTGCCATGTCGGAGGTGGAGGTGCGGCCAAAACGATATCCGCTGGGGGTATCAATATAAAGCACCGTTCCGGTTTCGGATTCCTCACTCACTTTGTCGAATGCGGTGTCCACCACGATGTTATCCACACCGTTCCATTCAAAGGGCACGGAAAGAATCAACATATCCCAGCCGCCTGCTGTGGGCTGGTAGGAAGCAGTTTGGTAAACCGTCGTCAAATAACTTTCAGGGATCCAAGCGGAAGCATTGCTTGCAGTTGTGTGTCCCATTCTCACCATGAAATTTGGTAATGCTACGTTTGGAGCGGAATCCACGTAAAACCCGATCTGCAGAATCTCTGCAGTTGAGAAAAATCCAGCGCTGAGAAGTTCTTGAGCTGTATAGACGCTTTGGCCGTGAAGGCTCTTCCTATAAACGTTAATGGGACAGCCATCTTGTCCGCCGGTTGCGGTCATTCCGGATGCAATGATACCGTAGTTTAAAGCGATGGGCGTGGCTTGAGCCGTGTTTGAAGCTGCGGATTCCCCTGTGGGGTTGCTGTAAACGGTTTTCACGTAATATGAGTAGGTGACACCGTTGGTCACGGCATTGTCTGCATAACTGGTGCCGGTTGTGGTGGTGAGAGCGCTGCCGTTGCGGTAAATGCTATATCCGGTCATGGCACGGCTGTTGTCTTCTTCATCTTCACCACGTCCCTGCGCAGCATTCCAGTTAAGGAACACAACACTGTCTCCGCCCACTGCGACCAAGTTTGTGGGAGGGAAGGAGTTCGGGGTTGCAGTCACAGTGTTCGAGGCTTCGGAATCGCCCTGGCTGTATCTGGCTTTAACGTAATAGCTGTATGTGGTACCATTGGTCAGGTTGGAATCCAGATAATAGAGGTTTGAGGTGGTACCAATCTGCGAATTATTTCTATAAACCACATAGTTTGTGGGAGTTGTGGCTTCCGGCGCATCCCAACTGAGGCTCACGCTGCGATGGCTGGACTCGGCAACAAGGTTGCGAGGCGGGTTCAGCGGAGGAGCCACCGCCAAAAGCGCCTGATAGGCGTTCACCATACCGTAACCGGTATAGCGGTCCCAGCC
>JAAZHX010000063.1 GCA_012510495.1 Smithella sp. | reverse complement strand
GTTCGGGATCATACCCGCCATGAATGATCGCCGTATTCGCACGCGACGCCCCCATCGCGACGTCATTTTCCTTCTCGATCAGCGCGACACGAAGCTCGTACTGAGAGAGCTCATAGGCGATGGCGCAACCGACGACGCCCGCCCCGATTATCGCCACATCAAACACGCTTTCGCCCCTTCGATTTTCTCTTTTTCTTTACGCGATACGGACCGCGGAGACTGAGAAAAACGATCAGTTTCAACAGTCCCGGAGAAAGGATCCCATCGCTCAAACGGGCAAGCGCCCGCAAAGGCATACTGAGGACGGCATGGCGGTTCATGTCACGATCGCCGGGCATCGAATCGGCTCTTTTCAGCGCGATCTTTAAAAATAACGACCTGAGCGGTCCGCGAATGGCGTAAAGCGGTGCGTGCACGCCCTGAGGAGTAATCGGCTTCGGCACTTTCCGCCCAAGCAGTTGTTCAAATTCCTCCAGAGTAACGGGGCGATCCATCGTCTTGTAGATATCGGGGATGTTCTTCGAATCTTCCAAACCTGAGAACAAGAGATGGCGCTCTCTCAATCGCTCGACGGTAAGATCCTCCGGCACATCGATGACGCGATCGCCGTCCCTTCTGTCGGAAAGCTCCACCGAAGCGATCAATGGAAGGTCGCGGGCATTCGGTCCTGAGAGGAAGTAATACACGCCGCTCTCGATTATTCTCTCACCTTGCGCCGTATATGTCTTGAGACGATCGCGTGGTATCTTGAGCTCGACATCGCGGCTTTCTTGCGCTTCCAGTTCAACTTTGGCCCACGCCTTCAATTCGTAGAAAGGACGCAAAAGAGAGCTGTCGGGAAAAGAGACGTACGCTTGTACGACTTCTTTCGCTTTTCTTTGTCCGGTATTTGTCACACGGACAGTCAGAAAAACGTTCCCCGACACTAACTCGGCGTCAATCTTTTCATACCGAAATTCCCCATAGGTGAGTCCGTATCCAAATGGGAACGCGACAGACTTGCCGAATGTCGCATGGTAACGGTAGCCCACATAGATACTTTCTCGATATTGAGCCTGCAAGTCTTGCGACGGGAAATAGGGATCGGATGCGACATCTGTCCGTCTTTCGGTCCATGTCGCACAGAGTCTTCCCGAAGGACTGTGTATGCCATAAATGATCGACTGAAGCGCTTCATAGGCGCCCTCGCCTGCGTAATTCATCAGAAGAACGGCGTCCGCCCGTACATCGCCCAAGGCGATCGGCGCGCCCGTCTGCACGATCAGAGCGATCACGTGGCCGGCATTTTTTAAGCAATCAATCGCCACTTTGTCTTCGAGTGAAAGTTCGAGAGAGAGACGATCATACCCCTCGGCGTCCGGCGGCAAGCTGGTAAAGTATAGACAGACACTTGCATGATCGGGCTTTTCGAGAAGGTAGGGATATTGGCTGTCACGCCATTGTCTCAAGGGCGTGTTCGTCACCAAGGGCTCTACCTTAGACGATCCAAGCCCTTGAATTTGCGCCTCGTCGATCGCTCCTGCCAAAAGAACGCTTTCCGTCGGTGATAGCGGAAGGAGATCGTCGTCGTTTTTCAGCAACACCATGCACTCGCGGGCAACATCGACGGCGATGCGGTAATGGCCGAGACGCGACGAACGTTTCGCGCCGCCTGCTCGGTCTTCGAGCTTCTTGATATTCGCCAAGGCGCGATCGATGAGCTCCTCGTCGAGCCGTCCTTGCTTGTAAGCTTTTCTGAGTTCGCCGGTCGAAGGGCTCGATCCTCCCGGCATCTCAAGATCCATACCGGCTTCCAACCCGAGGACTCGGTTCTCTAC
The DNA here is from genome assembly GCA_012510495.1 of Smithella sp. GTDB lineage: Bacteria > Desulfobacterota > Syntrophia > Syntrophales > Smithellaceae > UBA8904. The sequence goes on along the minus strand of JAAZHX010000063.1, from coordinate 290 downwards.
ACTGCCCCAATCACTCACGACACAGCCGTCGTATTTCCATTCATATCGCAAAATATCGAGCAGTCGCTTATTCTCACCCGCGTTCCGACCTTCAAAACGGTTATACGCCGTCATCACGGCCCACGGACTCGACTCCCGGACTGCAATTTCGAAAGGCATGAGATACAGTTCGCGCAAAGCTCTCTCATCGACGACGCTTTCAGAAAGAAAACGGTCGGTTTCTTGAGAATTGAGGGCATAATGCTTAAGCGTTGCCGCCACGTTTTTCGATTGAACGCCACGTATGTAGG
>JAAZHX010000186.1 GCA_012510495.1 Smithella sp. | reverse complement strand
GGATAAGATGATCACATCAGCTTTCTCGGCCTGCCCGTGCAACCACTCCGCCAAGCGGTCAATTTCTTTGGTCTGCCGTCCCTCGGTGCCTTCCAGCATCGAAATCGTCGTTTCTCCCAAGTCCCGCGCGCTGGTCATCGATGAATTCTTCGCAATCCCCCGCAACAGGAAAGGGCTATCCAGCCACCGATCCAGCCACGTCGGTATTCGCCGAAACAGCCAGGCCTTCTGCTGTAAATACACATTAATCTTCCCAAAGAAGATAGGTGCAGATTCCAACGGCTCAGGATTCTTGATCTGAAGCGGCAGATACATCGGCACGAGCGTGACTTCATGCCCCAGTGCCCGCAGTGCCCGCACCAGCGCTAAATCGCGCAAACAGTTTTCACAATAAAAGTTATCGCCCGATCCCGGCGTCAGTTGTATAATTCGCATAGCGGCCTTTCCGATATTGATCATTCTGTTAAGTTTTCGCCGTCACACGCTAAATCAACAACGAAGACAGGTACAGATTGTCTGGCATTATACACAATTTCTCTCAAACAGCCAACTCCCCGGTCAGTTCTTCAACTAAATCTGCCAGCGTCACAATTCCCAGCGGCTGTCCGGTTTGAGGCGATTGCACAAGAGCGATTTTCTCGCGTTTTCGGCAAAGAATGTTCATCGCGTCAATCGCCGAACAGGTTGCCTCAAGCTGCACCAGCGGTTGAACGAACGCACGCAGGTCGGAAAAATCGTCTTCCCCGCCGAGAACCTCATAGATCGAAATATACCCGATAACGGACTTGTCGGGGCCACAAACCGGCTGCCGAACAAACGACGTATGAATCAAATGATCCAGCAGATCGCGGCGCGACATTTGTACGCTGACTGTATCAACCTGTTCGAACGGTGTCATCACGGTGTGAATCGGCACGTTTGGAATCTGCAGCAGCCGTTCGATCATCTCGCGCTGGGTACGGCTGAGCAGTCCTTCTTCGCGTGTCTCGTGAATGATCTGAAAGACCTGATGCCGCTGTGTTGCATCGACCGCCGCCGCGGCGTCGCCCCCCAGCCGAAACAGCCGACTCAGCCCGTCCGACAGCCATCGCAACGCCCCGGCCACCCCGGTTCGCGAAAACGCCTTGTGAACCAGCCACAGCAGCGGCGTCAATCGCGGGGTTAGTCTGTCGGCGTGATGATACAATATAATCTTCGGAATCATCTCGCCAAAGACAAACAACACCGGCGTCAGCAGGACGGTCGTATAAAGTTCCGCCAGCCGCTGATCGCTGATATGTTCAATCATCAGCACCATCACAAGGCTGGTCAGCAGATAATTGACCAGATTATTGCCGATCAGAATGGAAATCATCAGCGATCTGCCGTCACGAACCAGCTTAAACAAGGTCGCATAGAATGGTTTTCGATGCTCGACGCCCAACCGCAAGCGAAATCGGCTCATGCGATACAACCCCGTCTCGCTGCCCGAAAAGAACGCGCTGGCCGCAATCAGCAGGGCGATGCCTCCAAACAGAAATACGCTGCCGATCATTGTCCGCTCTCCGTTGTCGATCCGCCGTCTTCAAGAATCGGCTCCAGACTCAGCACAACCGACACTATCCGGTTGCTCTGTACCGTCTCGACGAGAAACTTCATATTTTTCAGATACGCTTCGTCGCCGGCGCGAGGAATACGTCCCAGCAGGGCGGTGACAAACCCGCCGAGGGTCGTCAGGTGTGTCTCTTCAAGGTCAATGCCAAAGGCCTCCGCCCAATCGTAGATCGCCAAATCCGCCGCCAGCCGATACGTCAGCGGCCCGATCTGCTCAATTGGCGCCTGGCCCGTGTCGTTTTCCATCGGCCGCAAGAGCTGGCCGACGATATGGTCAAATCGGACACAGCCCGCAATCCCGCCGTATTCATCGACCACGATCGCCAAATCCTCGCCGCTGCTGCGGAAAAACTCAATCAGCGACTCAACGCGTTTCTGTTCGGGGACAAACGGCACGGGACGCAGCATCGCCGACGGCCGCTGATCCGGATTCAGCAATAAATCCCGCAAAGAAACGACCCCTGCAATCGCGTCAATCGACTGCGCATACACGGGAATTTTCACGAGCTTGTGCTGATGTATCATTGCGCGCATCTGACGGCCCGACATCTCCATCGAGCAGGCAGGCATTTCCACACGCGGCTGCATCACGTGGCGCACCTTCAAATAGCCGAACTTCAAGATTTCCGCCAGCAGCAGATTCTCATCCTGGCCGATCAGTCCCTCTCGCCGCGTTCGTTCCAGCAGCAGTTTAAGC
>JAAZHX010000192.1 GCA_012510495.1 Smithella sp. | reverse complement strand
TGTACTTTTGTTTTCCTTTTTTTTAATAATATTTCAGCAATGTTGTCGAATGTGTCACTATCGGCACTGTCACCAACCACGAATTCAGAAAAGCAGTCTGTCTTTCCGACCGTATCCCTACAGTGCATTATAAGTTCGGGCTGAATATCGATACCGATAAAATGTCTGCCCAATGCTTCGGCTTCAATTGCCGTAGTCCCGCTTCCAACATAAGGGTCAAAAACGACCTCTCCTTTTTTGGTGTATATCAAAATCAACTGTCGCGGAATCTGGGGGATAAAATTGCCGTGATAAAAACCGTTATGTTTACCGGTCTTATCGCGTTGCGGAATTATCCAGAGGCTGTCTGTCCATACCTCTATATTTTTCCAGTCCTTCAAGTCCAGATCATTAAAAAACGGCATAAGAGCACAATCCCAACAGATAGAATCCATTATCTGCCATTGGTACGCCACCAGTCAGCATAAACATATATACTGTATTGCTAAAATTTATCAACCCTCTACCAAAAATCCCGCTCCCAATTCCAAAAGAAACTGCTGCACATGTGATATAGCTCTTGTTCGATCTGAAGACCCAATACATTCCGCGACCATCCGTTTTCGACCGTTTTTTGAGCATACCAGAGCCGCTCATTGGGGTCATTGACCTTGCTTAACAAGACAATGTTGGTCGCCCAGGTAATTTGTGCATGCGCCTCTTGCACAATTGTGCGATTTTAGCATTTCGCCACTGGAATGCAATTTCTAATTTGTGCAAACCCGCCAAAGTACCTCAATAACTTTTTGTTCCTTTTTCGGTGAATTTATCCTTGCATAAGTGGCCATCTGTGCATAGGATAACGCCACTGTGTTCCGGTGCGGCCGGTGCAGGCCGTGCTGTGAGAGACCCGAAATCGTGTTCTGTTTAGGAGGCACTGTAATGAAACGCACACTCATCCATCTGTTGGCCCTTGTCGGCCTGATCGCCGCAGTCGGCCTTCTCGGCTGCGACCGCAAACCCGCCGGGTACGAAGGCGGCGAGCCGACGGTCAAACTGTCGTACAGCATCTTTTTCCCGCCGACGCACATCCAGTGCCTGATGGCGCAGGACTGGGCCGACGAGGTCAATGCCCGCACCAACGGCTCGGTCGAAATCACGATCTATCCGGCCGGGACGCTGACCAAGGCCGACCAGTGCTACACCGGCGTCGTCAGCGGCATTTCCGATATCGGGATGAGCTGTTTTGCCTATACATCCGGGCGTTTTCCGCTGCTGGAAGGGCTTGACCTGCCGCTGGGCTATCCGACCGGTCTGGCCGCGACGCGGATCGCCACCGCCGCGGCGAAAGAATTTATGCCGGCCGAGATTGCCGACGTCAAACTGCTTTATATCCACGCCCACGGCCCGGGGATCCTGGCGTCCAAAAAACCCGTTCACTCGCTGGAGGATATGGCCGGTCTGAAAGTCCGCGGCACGGGGCTGTCGGCTAAGATCGTCCAGAGCCTCGGCGGCGTGCCGGTTGGGATGAGCCAGCCGGAGACGTACGAGTCGCTGCAAAAGGGCGTTGTGGACGCGACGCTCTGCCCGGTCGAAACGCTCAAAGGCTGGAATCAGGGCGAAGTCATCAGTTCCATCACCGACACCTCCGTCATCGGCTACACCACGGCGATGTTTGTCGTGATGAACAAGGCCAGTTGGAACCGGCTCAGTGCGGACCAGCAGCAAATTCTCGAAGCCGTCAGCGCCGAGTGGGTCGATAAG
>JAAZHX010000117.1 GCA_012510495.1 Smithella sp. | reverse complement strand
GTAAGGTTCTTCGCGTTGCATCGAATTAAACCACATGCTCCACCGCTTGTGCGGGCCCCCGTCAATTCCTTTGAGTTTTAATCTTGCGACCGTACTCCCCAGGCGGTTCACTTAATGCGTTAGCTGCGGCACTGAGAGGGTCAATACCCCCAACACCTAGTGAACATCGTTTACAGCGTGGACTACCAGGGTATCTAATCCTGTTTGCTACCCACGCTCTCGCGTCTCAGCGTCAGTATAGGGCCAGAAAGTCGCCTTCGCCACCGGTGTTCCTCCTGATATCTACGAATTTCACCTCTACACCAGGAATTCCACTTTCCTCTCCCCTACTCAAGCCTAGCAGTTTCAAATGCACTTCCCGGGTTAAGCCCGGGGATTTCACATCTGACTTGCTCGGCCGCCTACACGCTCTTTACGCCCAATAATTCCGAACAACGCTTGCACCCCCCGTATTACCGCGGCTGCTGGCACGGAGTTAGCCGGTGCTTCCTCTAGCGGTACCGTCAAGCATGATGGATATTAGCCGCCATGCACTTCTTCCCGCTCGACAGAGCTTTACGGTCCGAAAACCTTCCTCACTCACGCGGCGTTGCTGCGTCAGGGTTGCCCCCATTGCGCAATATTCCTCACTGCTGCCTCCCGTAGGAGTCTGGACCGTGTCTCAGTTCCAGTGTGGCTGATCATCCTCTCAGACCAGCTAACCATCGTCGCCTTGGTAGGCCATTACCCCACCAACCAGCTAATGGTACGCGGACTCATCTTTCAGCAAAAGCTTGCAAGCAGAGGCCTTCTTTGACTACATAACAGCCGTTATGCAGTATTATCGGGTATTAGCGCACCTTTCGGCACGTTATTCCCAACTAAAAGGCAGATTATCCACGCGTTACTCACCCGTGCGCCACTTTACTCATCGGCCGAAGCCGACTTTCTCGTACGACTTGCATGTGTTAGGCACGCCGCCAGCGTTAGTTCTGAGCCAGGATCAAACTCTCCAGTTTTAATCCTGTAAGGAAGATAAATCTTCCTCATGAACTCGCTTGATACTTCAATTAATTAATAGGACCCACAAATTTCTTTTCCCACTATTCAATTTCCAAAGAGCCTTCTTGAAACGAGCTTTAACATTTAAATCAATTTGATTTTCTTGTCAAGCTTAAATTTCAATTTTGTTCCGCCAGGAAACAGGAATCTTCCGACAACTAAAGAGCGATACCATCGGTAAACATGTTGAAAACATCAACAACCTTCAAGCACATCTCTGACGAACAGAGGTGGACTTTTACTCTCTATGAACAAAACTGTCAAGAAGAAATTGCATTATTTCCCGATTATTTTTTAAAGTCTTATTAGTTCCGTATTTCCAGGCGTTTACAGCACAATGACCACGCTGTTCATGAAAAAATTCGTTTCTGGCGAGGCTTTGACGACGGCGATGTTTTCCACCTGCCGTTCTTCCGGCTCTCTTTGCCTTTTGCGCCATACGCCTTTAGAAAACTTTAAAATGACTTCTCGGCGCCGGTTTGCACGGCATCCATCGGCCAATCGGCGGCAAAACCTCAAGCAGGTCCACTTTGACCTTGACAAATGCAGGTGACTGTGGTTTAGCGGATGCCCTATTACTTTTAGAGGTTTGACATGAAAAAGACTTTAACAAATAAATCCAATACAAAAAGAAAAAGGACCCACGGATTTCTGGTCCGGATGGCAACCAAAACCGGTCGGCAGGTGTTGAGCCGCAGAAGAGCCAAGGGCAGAAAGCGCTTAGCCGTTTAATTCCGGCATGGAACGCATCGAAGGGATACTGGGTTTTTTCAGCAATGAAAGCGCAATCTTTCCGAAGAGCGGAAAGGGTTACCAGTAAACGCAGTTATCGGACCATTTACGAACAGGGGGTCAGAAGAAGTTCGCGATTCTTTACTCTCATAACCTGCGGCAACCCGAAGGGCACCAGACGCCTGGGAATCACCGTCACGAAGAAAACGGGCAACGCCGTTTTCCGCAACCGAATGAAAAGACTTCTTCGGGAATTCTTCCGCCGCAACAAAGACTTGTTTCCCGCGGGACATGACGTCGTCGTCATGGTCAAAAAAAATATACCGCCTCTCACCTATTCGGAAACAGCCAGGGAATTGACCGAACTCTTCTTGCGGAAAGACGGCAAATAAAGCATGTTCAGGAAAACCTTGGTTAATTTCTTTGTTTTTCTCATTCGTCTGTACCAAGCCTGTATTTCTCCATTCTTTTTTGTGCCCTGCTGCCGCTATTCCCCGTCCTGTTCGCAGTACGCGATTGACGCGATCAGGCTGCACGGACCGGCCAAAGGAATCTTTCTGGGGGCAAAGAGAATTCTGCGCTGCCATCCCTTTCATCCCGGCGGTTACGATCCCGTCAAGTAAACAAGAAATTGGGAGGTATCTTCATGGACAAAAGGACTATTCTGGCCATCGTCCTGTCACTGGCCGTTCTTTTGGTTTATCAAATCTTTTTTGTAAAGCCCCCCGTGCCGCCCAAAGGCGCGGCGCCGCAAGCATCAACCGGGCAGATTCAAAAGGATGCGGCATCCACACCGGCAGCGGCCACGGCGCAGGCCCGGCCCGCGCTGAAAGCGGCAACCGGACCGCAGGCGCCCCCCCGCGATATCATCGTGGAAACCGCCCACTATACGGCGGTTTTCTCCACCCGCGGCGCGGCCCTGAAATCCCTGAAGCTCAAAGACTACTACCGGGATTGCCGCGAATGCACCGATGATATCTGGCCGAAAATCAAAGAACTGGCAACCGGCCGCAAAGCGCCGGTCCGATCCAAAACCGGAGAGCACGTTGAACTGGTCAATGTTCGGGAAGGCATGCCCTATCCGCTGGCGGTGACCTTCCCCGAATCCGGCGCTGATCTCGCTCCGGATGAGGTTTTTGAAGCCGCCCAGAGCAATTTGGATTTGACCGTGTCCCGGGAAAAGCAGCAGCTTGTGTTTTCCAAATCCTTCCACAACGTCAAAGTCGAAAAGATTTTTTCGTTTGACCCTTCAGGCTACACCATCGGCATGGATGTCAAGGTTCACAATCTCATCGGGACACCCATCACGCAGATTCCGCAGCTGAACTGGTACCAGTATGTTGACCCCCAGAAAACCGATAACAGCTACGCACATGAAGGCCCCATTGTCTCGGTCGGCGGCAGCGTCAAACTGCAGGAAGTCAAAAAGCTCCAGGGCCAGTCCGTTCAGGGCCCGAACGTGTTGTGGGGAGCGTTTGAAAGCAAATATTTCATTGCGTCGTTCATCCCGGAAAATCCGTCTCTGACCAACGCCGTCATGACGCGCGACGAGGCCAACATGGTCTCCGTCGGCCTGAAGGGCCGCAAGGAAATCATTCCCGGCGGGCAAAACAGCGTTTTTTCCTACGCGCTTTATCTCGGCCCCAAACAGTACGACCTGTTGAAGCGTCTTGGCGTTGGACTCGAAAACGCCATTGATTTCGGATGGTTTAAGTGGCTGGCCATCCCGGCTCTTTACATTCTTAACTTCCTCTACGGATTTGTCCTCAATTACGGCATTGCCATCATCATCCTGACCACGATCATCAAAATCATCTTCTGGCCGCTGGGCAACATGAGCTACAAATCCATGAACGAGATGAAAAAGCTCCAGCCGAAAATCGAGGCCTTGAAGCAAAAATATAAAGATGATCAGTCCAAAATCGGCCAGGAAACAATGGCGCTCTATCGGGAACATAAGGTCAATCCCTTTTCCGGCTGTCTGCCCATGCTGATCCAGATCCCCGTTTTCTTCGGCCTGTATAAAGCGCTGATGTATTCCATCGAACTGCGCCACTCGCCGCTTTTCTTCTGGATTCAGGATTTATCGGCGAAGGACCCCTACTACATCACACCGATCATCATGGGCGCCACACAATTCATCACCCAAAAAATGACGCCCGCCATGGGCGATCCGATGCAGCAGAAAATCATGTTGTTCATGCCGGCGATTTTCATCTTCTTCTTTTTAAATTTCCCGTCGGGGCTGGTCATCTACTGGCTGTGGAACAATATTTTACAAATCGGGCAACAGTACTACATCAATAAAAAGCTGGCCACGTAATAGGATCTACGGAGTTCAACATGAGCGCAAAAACACTGGATATAGAAGATAAAAACATTGACGTTGCCATTGAGCGGGCCTGCCGGGAATTCGGCGTCGGGCGTGAAAAACTCAACATCGAAATTATTTCCGAAGGATCCAACGGGTTTCTGGGAATCGGCGCGAAAAAGGCAAAAATCCGCGCCTCGCTTTTTTCCTTTGACATGGATTTCTCTCTCCCGGACTCCGCCCGTCAAACCTCACCGCCCGAAGAAACATCCGACGGCAAACCGGAAAGGAAAGCCGACCGTCCAACGGATAAAAAACCGGAAGCCAAGCACGAACAAAGACGGCACGAGGCCAAACCGGAAATGCGGAACAAATCCGAACACCGGCACCGAAGGTCCGTGTCTCCGGAGTCCGGGACATCCCAACCGGCCGCACCGTCCGATAAATCTCCATCGCCCGCCGTGACGGCGGTCGAAGCGGCGCCGGCCACGACACCCGTGGCGCTCAAGGCTCAGGAACTGCTGGCCGGCATGCTCAGCAGGATGACTTTTGAATGCCGGGTGAGCGCCGCCGAGACGAATGAAACCATCATCCTCAACATCGCGGGAGATGACAGCGGCCTTTTGATCGGCCGCCGGGGTCAGAACCTGGACGCGCTTCAGTACATTCTGAACAAATCCATCAGCAAATCCGAAACGGAACGCAAGATGATCGTGGTGGATTCCGAAGAGTACCGCAAAAGAAGAGAAGAATCCCTGCTGGACATGGCCCGGCGGATCCGCGAAAAAGTGAAGAAAACGCAGAAACCCCTTTCGCTTTCCCACATGAATGCCCACGACCGGCGGATCATCCATCTGGCGCTGCAGGAAGATGACGAACTTATCACCAAAAGCCGCGGCGAAGGCGAATATCGAAAGGTCATCGTTCTGCCGGCCAAAAAAAGCAGCGCAGGAGGACACCCGAAAGCGAAAAACAGGCAATAGGTTTTAGTGAATGGTTATTGTGGTGGATGGTAAATAGTAAAGATGTGTAAAACATGACACAGACAGACACCATTGCAGCCATCGCCACGCCTCTGGGCACGGCTGGCGTGGGCCTCATCCGGGTCAGCGGACCCCTGGCCCCTGAGCTGGCGGGGCGAATTTTCCGTCCCGCTCACCCCAACTGCGCCTGGCTAAGCCATCATTTGTATCACGGAGACATCGTCGCGGCCGACGGCAAAACGGTTCTGGACGAGGCGCTGGCCACGCTGATGCGCAAACCGCATTCTTTCACCGGCGAAGACGTCCTGGAAATTTCTTGCCACGGCAATCCACTGATTTTGCAAACCATTCTGGAGCAGCTCCTGGAAATGGGCTGCCGTCCGGCCCACCCCGGTGAATTTTCCGAGCGCGCTTTTCTTCACGGCCGGATGGATTTGTCGCAGGCGGAAGCGCTTGCCGCCATGATCTGTGCACAATCGACAAAAGCATTGCAGATGGAACTGTCGCAGATGAAAGGCTCGCTTACGCGCAGAATCGATGAGCTGCGCTCGCTGCTGGTTAACGCTCTCGCGAGCCTGGAAGCCGCCATTGACTTTTCAGAGGATGTGTCCGACCGGGAAATCCCCGCCGTCTCCGGACAAATTCTTCAGGCCGCCACCGGCATGGAGCAGCTCCTGTCAACCTATCGGCAGGCCCGGCTGTTCACCCAGGGCCTCCGTGTGGTCATTGCCGGCAAGCCCAATGTGGGCAAGTCCAGTTTGCTCAACCGGCTGACCGGCAGGAAAAAAGCCATCGTTACGGACATCCCCGGCACCACGCGGGACCTGATTACCGAAACCATCGATCTGGACGGCGCCTGTATCCACCTGACGGACACCGCCGGCATCCGCCCTCCCACGAATGCCATCGAAAAAGAAGGCATCGACCTGGTCTGGCGGCAGATGGAAGAGACCGATATTCTCCTGCTGCTGTTCGACGGCAGCAAACCGCTGACGGACGAAGATTTCCAGATTCTGGAACAAAGCCAAAACTACAACGTCAAAATCCTGATGACCGTCAATAAATGCGACCTGCCGCCTGCCTGGAACAACCTGCTTCCCGATCATCCCCTTTACGGCAAACCCCTCTTGAGCCTGTCGGCAAAATTCGGCAACGGCCTGGAGGACCTCAAGAAAGCCATCACCGGATTAACAGAGTCGGGCGAAGCCCCGACCGAGGGCGTCATGATTACCCGGTTGCGCCACAAACTGGCACTGGAGGCTGCCCGAAACAGCCTCAAAGCGGCCCAAACCTGCCTTGCCACCGGCCAGTCTCCGGAATTTGCCGCTTTTGAACTCTCCGAAGCCCTGAATGCGCTGGACGAAATAACCGGTAAAAAAATTTCAGAGGATGTTCTGGCCCGGATTTTCTCCAGTTTCTGTATCGGCAAATAAATTGAAAACCGCCCCTTTTTATGCTAGCGTTTCAACAGCTTCAGCAATTTGCTGCGGCGGCGTTTTACTGACCCATCCCAAATATTTATAAGAGGTGGCTTCATGAAAATATTACCTTGTCTTCTTTCCGTTCTTTGCCTGCTTTGTTTTTCCGTCCCTGACGCGTTCGCCCAGGCCAAATGCATTTCTGCCGTCGGCGAATCGCTGATCGTCAACAATGACAAACCCTCGGCCAAAATGGAAGCCGTGGCCCGCGCCAAATGGGCGGCAATCGAAGACGTCGCTGGAACGGAAGTCAAAGCCGGCAGCATTGTGCAGAACTTCACGCTTGTTGAAGATGTGATTAAAATGAAGGCGGGCGGCATGGTGAAAAGCTATCAGGTGCTCAATGAATTCGTGAAGGACGACATTCTGAATGTGAAAATCAATGCCTGCGTCGTGCCGTCGCAGGCCCGCGACGCCGTTTCACAACTAGGTCTGAACAATTCCATTGCTCTTTTCATTCCCGCGCGGAAACCGGGACGCCACGGAGATGAGTTTGAAGAAAAGAATATTCTTTCCGAAACCCTGATCGGCACGCTGACCGAGCAGGGCTATACCGTGGTGGATGTCGCGCCCACGCACGCGGTGAACGCGAGAGACGTCGAAAGCGCAGTTCGCACCGGCAGGACCCTGTCCATGCGCAGCCTGACGTACAAGTTCCTGTCGAACCTGATCATCATCGGGAAGATGGACTACGCCATTTCCACCAAAAAAGGGGAAGACATCGGCTACGGCCTCTCCATGCCCTTCAATCACGTCACCGTTCGGCTCAATTACCGGATTCTTTCCAAAAACAACAAAACCGGCAACATGGAAATCCTTACCACGGGCGTGGAACAGGCCAGGGGGCTCGCCAACAGCGTCGAGGACGCGGCGGCCCAGGCTATGCAGGAACTGGCGGAAACCATGACCCCCTCCCTTCTGGACAAAGTCGGGCAATACATTCAGGGCAACACCAAAAAGATTGCCGTGCGGGTGGAGGGCGTGAATGATCTGGATACGGTGCTGGAAGTCAAAGGCATTCTTCAAAACATCGTCTGGGTCGCGGGTGTGGAAGAAAAGGAAATGGGGTCGTTTGTTGTCAGCTATCCGGAAAACACTTTGTATCTGGCCAACAGCATCCAGCAAAAGGGAAGCTTCAAAATTGTCAACTTCTCGCCCTACTCTCTGACAGTGGAGTATCTGAAATAAGCAAAAAAGGAGACGACGATGTTCAATACGCGCGGAAAGTTCGGTGTTTTTCATGTTATGGTCCTGGCGATTCTACCGATCACCCTCCTGATATTGTCCGGCTGCGCGACGAAAATCAGCGTCAACATGCTCCAGCCCGCGCAATACCACGAGGCATCCCTGACCAAAACCGTTGCGGTTCTGCCTTTCAACGGCCCGGGCGGACCCGAATTTACCGCCGAGATCGAAGGCGTTCTCGCGGGCATCGGCATTGATGACAAACCGTATTTCACGCTGGTGGACCGGGCCTCCGTTGACAAAATCATCAGCGAAATGAAATTTTCGCACAGCGGTCTGGTAGACCCGAAAACAGCCATGAAGCTGGGCAAAATGATCGGCGCTCAGGGAATTTACACGGGCGTTGTCACACAAAACCGTCACGACGACAGCGCTTACTCGGAAAGACGCTCCGTCTGCAGGCGGTATGAAATGAGAAGGGACAAAAAAGGGCGAACCTATCAGGGACCCTGCGTTGACTGGCGCTATTACCATGTCCGCTGCACAAAGCGCGTCGCCAACTTTGCCGTGTCCCCGAAGCTGGTGGACGTCTCCACCGGCCGGGTGATCTATTCCCGCAATCTCTCCGCCGCGACCAACTCTTCAGGCTGTGAGGACACCAATCCTCTCCAGAGCGAAACCGTTTTACTGGAGCAGGCCAAAGCTTCCGTCAAAAATCAGTTCAGGCGCGATATCGCTCCCTATTACATCACGCGGGAAATCCGCCTGATCGATTCCACAGACGGCATCGATTCGAAGGAAGCAAAAGATCTCCTCAAGCGCGGCATCGAATTCGCGGGGCACGGCCGCATGGACAACGCCTGCGAACTCTGGGGACAGGCCCGCAACCTCGCTCCCGGCTCCTACGCGATTTTGTATGACCTGGGCGTCTGCGCGGAAAGCCGGGGCGACCTGGACGCCGCTCTGAACCTTTACCGGCAGTCCGATAAAATACTGGGCAAACCCGATGACGATATCACCCTGGCGCTTACCCGTGTCAGTGAAGCCATCAAGAACCGCGGCAAAATAAAAGAAGCGCTGGGTCAGAAGTAAATCAACCACCTCGCAGCAAGCTGTCGAGGTATGAAATGAACGTCATTATATCGCAGCAGGCTGCGGAGAATGAACGCTCGTCCCGCTCAAGCGGGATTCAATAATGATCGTCGGCCTTGGCTTTTCCCCCAAACAGGCGGTAAACAAAAATGGTGTAGCCGATCACAACCGGCATGCCGGCCAGGGCGATGACCGCCATGACATGAAGCGTGTAAAGCCCGGTGGAGCAGCTGTTGTAGGTCGTCAGGCTAAGTCCCGGATCATTGGAGACAGTGATCAGATTGGGGAACTGAGCGTCGGCCGCGGCCGGCCTTCCCGGAGGACTTCCCGCAAAGAGAATATTATGAAAAAACATCTTTGGAACGTTACGCTGATTTTTGTCTGGCTGGCCGCAAGTTTGCTCCTGCCGCAGCAAACTTGCGCCGATCCGCCCCAGGACCTTTCGCTGCGTTATGACACGAAAGCCCAGACGCTTTCGGTATCCATCACGCACAAATCCACATTCACCGGTTTCCATTACATCAAGCAGGTTCAAATCAAAAGGAACGATGAACCGTTCGGAATCCAGAAATACGATTCGCAAACCGGCAAAACTACCTTTGTCTATACGTACAAAGTACCGGCAAAGCCAAACGATCTTCTGGAAGTGACGGCAAACTGCAATATCCAGGGACAGAAAACAGCGACGCTGAAAGTGGAATAGAAAAAACAACAAATAGACGGCCGCAAAGGCCGTCTATGAAAAACCGATCAGGATCATGACCCTTTCCAATCCGGCAATCGCATCATCACACCCAACCGTACGAACCTTGTGCTGCGTTCTCCTGCTTTTCTGCCTGTTTTTTGGATCGGCGCTTGTTACCGTTGCCGTGGCAGCCGGTCCGGTGGAAGTTGTCGTGGAAGGCATTGACGGAGACGCGCGAAAAAACGTCCTGGAGGCGCTGGCTCTGCCGCCCGGCCTGGTGCAGGACGGAAAAGCGGACAGGCTCTGGCTGGAGCGGTTTGCCCGCCAGGCCGGGCGGAAAGCGCCGGCGTCCCTCGAGCCCTTCGGGTATTATTCAGCCAAAGCCGTCATACAAATCGAAGCCCCCGAAACGGACAAGTATCGGCTGCGGGTGCAAATCGAGCCAGGTCAGCCGGCCGTCATCACCGGAGTCAACGTCACCGTCACCGGTGGCGGCGCATCGGAAGCAACGCTGGAGGCGCTTGCTTCCGACTTCCCCCTGCGAAAAGGCGACGTGCTGGCGCATCCCCTCTATGAAAAAGCCAAACAGGCGCTGAAATCCAGGGCCGAAGAGCTGGGGTATCTGGACGCCGCTTATGCCGTTCACGAAATCCGTATCGATGAGACCGGCTTGTCGGCCGTCATCACGCTGGCGCTGGAAACCGGCGAAAAATATTTTTTTTCCACGACGATCATCGAGGGGGCTCCCGATTATCCCGACGCTTTTCTGCGGCGTTATCTCACCTTTCAGCCCGGAGAGGTTTTCTCTTATGCCCAAATGGCCGCCTCCCAGCTCCAGTTGAACAATTCGGAGCGGTTTCGCAGGGTAATCGTCCGGGCCGACAAAGAGCAGGCCCGGGACGGCAAAATACCGGTGCAAGTATTTTTAACGCCCGCGCCGCGCATCACTCTGCGGCCGGGCATCGGATACGGAACGGACACAGGAGCGAGATTCGCCCTGCGCTACCGCGATCTCAACATGCTTCACCGGGGACATGAACTGGATTCTCACCTGTACATTTCCCAGCGGCTCCAGGGAATCGCAACGAGCTATATTCTGCCCGGCGAAAGAGATATTCGAACCTTCACCTCCTTGCAGGTCAACCTTCAGCAGGAGGAGATCACCACCTACGACAGCCGGATCATCGCGATGGAACTGGCCCGGACGCACAGCTTCACCCCCAGGAGACAAGGTTCGGTCTACATCAAATTTCAGCACGAAGAATTTACCATCAGCAGTCAGGAATCGACTTCGAGATACATTCTTCCGGGCGTCCGTTTTTCCGACAATAATTACAACAACCTGATTCGCCCCGACCGGGGGTTCCGTTGCGCCTTCGATCTGCGCGGCACACATCAGGCCCTGGGCTCCACAACCCACTTGCTTCAGTTCATCGGCGAGGCCAGTCACATCCTTCCGCTGCCGTGGCGCCTGTCTTTCCTGACCAGCGCCAAAGCGGGCTTCACGGTTTTTACCGACGAGTTTTCCGACATTCCTCCGTCCCTGCGGTTTTTCGCAGGCGGCGATCAAAGCGTTCGCGGTTACGCTTATCAATCACTGGGTCCCCGCGACGCGCAGGGTAATGTCGTCGGCGGCAAGCACCTTTTGATCGGCTGCGTGGAATTGCAACGCGACATCCTGGAGGACTGGGCGGTTTCCGTATTTTATAACGCCGGAAACGCCTTCGACACTTTTTCCGATCTGGCGCTGTATCAGGCCGCCGGCGCGGGCATCCATTACCACACACCGGTCGGCGCCCTGAATTTATACATCGCCCGGCAAATCCGCGTGGACAACCCGGAATTCCGCATTCACTTCACCGTGGGGTTCGAATTTTGAAGCGTTTGTTGAAATATCTCATCCTCATCGTTGTCTTCGGCGGACCGGCGGTTATTCTCGCGGGCGCGGGCTGGCTTGCCTGCAGCGAGGCGGGGAGCAGAAAACTGCTGGAAGCGGTTTCCCTCTTCACACCGGTAAAAATCAGGGCGGAAGCCACCGAGGGAAATCTGACGGATACCCTTCGCCTGACGAATGCGGTCATTGAGTGGCCGCAGGGAAGCATCCGGATACGGAAGTTGCAACTTTCCATGCGGCCGCTGGAGGCGCTGGCCGGTCATCTGGGAATTTCTCTGCTTTCCGCGGAGCAGGTATCCGTATGGGACAACTCTCCGGATAAACAGCCGGATCTGGTCTGGCCGAGGGTCAGAGGCTGGATTTCGTTTTTCAGCGGAAGCATCGGACGCCTGGCCATCAGGGACCTGACCTATCTCCGCCCAAATGAAGAACCGGTTCCAATCGCGGCTCTCGCCGCAACAGTTGCCTGGAAAAATTCGCGCCTGTCTGTAAGCGATCTTCGCCTCACCTCGTCTTTTGGCACTCTGGAGGGAAGTGTTCTCGCCGGTTTCCATCGCCCCCTGCTGAATGCCAACCTTGCCGCAACTTTGGCGCACCCGGCAGCCGGCGTCGATTCCGTTCGGCTGGACGGCGCCTTCAAGCCGGGGCGACGCCCCGGAGAAATGAACGGAAGCCTTCAGATTTACGGAATGCAGGATACCCGGCCGTTTTTGCGGATGTCATCGGACATCGGCATGACGCCCGCGGGCCTGTCCTTCGCCAACATCCGCCTGCGGCGCGAGAACCGTCCGGGATCCGTTGCCGGCGAAGGTTTACTGACCTTCAGAGGCCCGACCCCTTACGTAACTATGAAGCTTCAGGCGGAAAACGTGAATCTTTCCGACGAGCTGAAAATTCCGGCAAACCTCTCCGGTTCTCTTCTCTTTGAAGGAACCGGCCAACGGTACCAGGGTCGAGTCGCGCTGGCCAATACGGCGGACACCCGCCATGCTTTCCGTCTGTCAGGCGATTATTCCGGGAATTCCGAAAGCGCCATTTTGAGCCCGATTCAGGGAACGGCGCTGGGAGGCTCCCTGAACGGACACCTGAAGATACAGTGGACGGACGGCCTGAAAATAAGCGGCGCGATTTCGGGGAAAAATCTCGATCCGGCGAAATGGGATCCGGAATGGGCGGGCGTTGTTCATTTTGATCTCGCAGGCGGTGTATCGGCTTCGGCCGGAGAACCGGCAAGCGGCGCATTGAATCTCACGCTGAAAGAAAGCAGCCTGCACGGGCGGCAGTTGGAGGGAGACCTGCGGGCAAGCTTTACGGGCGACGACATAGATATTCATCATCTGGTGCTGAGAGGAAAGGGATTCGAAATCTCGGCCAGGGGACGCGTCGAAAACCGATTGGATTTTAACGCTGAAATCCGTGACCTGTCGAAGCTGATCCCGCGCGCGTCGGGATTCCTTACGGCCGCCGGATGGGCGCGCTTGCGCCATGACCGGCTCAGCGGCATCGTTTCCGCCAGGAGCCGCGATCTGTCGGCGAATGGCTGGTCCATTGCCAGGGCGGACTTCAGCGCCTTTCTGGAAGACCGGGAAAAATCTCCCTTCTCATTAACCGCGGATTTCAGCCGACTTCGCTTTCAGAGCATGACCGCGGACACACTGGCGCTGCGCGGCGGGGGAACCGTCCTTTCCCACACGTTTGCCGCCTCGATGCGCCGCGGGCCTCACGAAACGCATCTGGGCCTCGCGGGCGCATGGCGTGCGAAAAGCTGGCAGGGGAAAATTATTCAACTCGAAGGCACAGATGGAGGCGGCCCCTGGAGGCTGTCCGCGCCCGCCGCCCTGACGGTTTCCCGGGAAAGCCTTGCGCTGGGACCAATGGAAATCACCGGCCGGGGGTCGGAAACACTCCGGCTGTCTGCGGCACTTTCCGGAAATCCCCTGACCGGACCTGTCGATCTGACCTGGACACACTTTGATCTGGCCCGGGCCAATTCCTGGATCGACCGCGGCGCCCTCACCGGCACGTGCAGCGGAAGCATTCACGCAACGCTGTTGCCTTTAAGCCGTATCGACCTTGCCGTGGAAGCGGCCCTGACTGGAACTCTCCAGGCACAGGGACAAACTGTTGCAATCAAACAGGGGAAAATGACCCTGAACGCGGACCGGCGGGGAATCCGGCTGGACGTGAAGATTGAGCAGTCTCAAGGCGGATTGCTGCAGGGCGACTTTTTTTCCTCCCTGCCCGCAAAACGGTCGCTTCCCGAGGCAGGAGAATGGAATCTGCGCTGGCGGGAACTGGATCTGCAAAAATTTTCGGCCGCTCTGCCTGGCCACACACGCCTGGAAGGCCAAATATCGGGAGAGATGAACGGTAAATTTCTGCCGGACAGGCGCCTTTCTCTTTCGGGCCGCGCCGGCCTGGACCGTTCAAAAATCCACCTGCGGGGACAGAAGGGCGACGTCAGCATCGACCTTCGCCGGGCATCTTTTCGGTGGTTCTGGCAAAAAGACGCGCTGGAGGGCGATATCAGCGTGACGATGACGGACCTCGGAACGCTGCAGGGCAGAATCAGCCTGCCGCTTCCCGCGCGCTTTCCTGTCGCCTTGGATGAACAGGGGCCTCTTCAGGGTTCGCTTGCCGGACAGGTTCAGGAAAAGGGCGCGTTGGGCGTTCTTTTTCCCGGGCTGGTTCAGGAAAGCCGAGGAAATCTGGATCTGGCCATGAAAATGAAAGGAACTCCGGCGGATCCGCTCCTGGAAGGCCGTGTCCGCCTGTCCAAAGCGGGAGGCTATCTGCCGTCGGCCGGCATCACGCTGCAGGACGTCCGGATCGACGCGCGTCTGGCGGAAAACAGCGTCATCATCGATTCTTTCCGTGCTGTTTCCGGCCCGGGTTACTTGGACGGCGCCGCACGAATTCACCTCAAAGGGTTTAAGATCACGGATTTCGAGGGAAACCTGAACGGCGATCGGTTTCAGGCCATCCATGTCCCCGAACTTCACGTGCAGACGTCTCCCCGTCTGACCTTTTCGGGAACGCCGGAAAAAATATCCGTCCGGGGAGAAGTGATCCTGCCCCTGCTGCAGGTTAATGGATCGCAATCACAGGGTCCCGTGGAATCCAGCCCTGACGTGGTCCGGGAAGGAAAAACAAAGTCCGGAACCGGAAAGCCGTCCGTTGATCTCGATGTTCAGGTCAAACTGGCGCTGGGCGAGCAGGCCGAGTTCAACGCGGCCGGAATCGACGCAAAATTGGGCGGCGAAATCGAGATTGCGTTCAGCGACCCGGAACGCATTTCGGGCAGAGGTGAAATACGCGTGGTCAAAGGCCGGTTCCGGACCTACGGCGTGAACCTGGAAATTGTCCGCGGCCATCTTTTCTACGCGGGAGGTCCGGTCAACCAGCCGGCCCTGGACATTCTGGCGCTTCGAAATATAGGAGAAGTGAAGGCGGGCGTCGCGGTCAGCGGCACGTTTCCAAAGCCTTTGGTCAAACTGTATTCTGAACCCTACATGCAGGATATGGATATTCTGGCCTACATTGTGCTGGGGCATCCACTCGGCGCCGACTCAAAGCAGGCCAACCTACTGGCTACGGCGGCCGGCGCCGTTTTGACCTCGCAGCAGGCCGAAGATCTACTGGAGCAGATTCAGGACTATCTGGGGCTTGCCTCTCTGGAAATCTCCTCGGATGTGCTGGGAAAAAACAACCGGATGGGGTATAAGCTCCTGAAAGTAGCGCCCGAGGGAACGGGCAGTTCGCCGCAAAGTGCTTCGGAAACCATTCTGGTCGTGGGCAAGTATTTGACGCCCGAGTTGTACCTAAGCTACGGCCGCTCGCTGTTTTCGGGAGGCAATTTATTTTTTCTGCGCTACGACATTTTCAAAAACTGGCAGGTGGAAAGCCAGATGGGGCGGGAAAGCGGCATCGACCTCTACTACAAACTGGAATTTCACTAACCCCCGGGCCCGGGTTGAGCACAACGAAAAACGAAAATAATCACCTGTCCGGCGGCATTTTCACGCTAAGGAGCGAGCGACATGCCCTCACGCCATTTTGATCTGGCAATCACCGGCGGCACCCTGGTGACCATGTCATCTGAAATGGACATCATGGAAAATGCTTCCATCGGCATCACCGGCAGCCGCATCTCCCTCGTGGACACAAACCGCGCCCTGTCGGCCGACAGAATCATCGACGCCCGGGACGGATTGATTCTGCCGGGACTGGTCAACACGCATACGCATCTGCCAATGGTCTGCTTCCGGGGCCTGGCGGATGACCTGCCGCTCATGGACTGGCTCCAGCATCATATTTTCCCAGTGGAAGCGCGCTTCGTGAACAAGCAGACGGTGTACGACGGCGCCATGCTGGCTATTGCGGAGATGATCCTTTCCGGAACCACCACCTGCTGCGACGGGTATTTCTTTGAAAATCAAATCGCCGAAGCCGCACTGGCCTGCAGCATGCGCGCTGTCGTGGCACAGGGATTCGCCGATTTCGCCGCGCCTGATTATCCCCAATACGAAAAAATGATGGCAGCCGGCGGACGGTTTGTGGAACGCTGGCTCCCCCACGCGCCGATGATCACACCGGCGTTCTTCTGCCATTCGCCCTATACCTGCTCGCCCCGGACGCTGATCAATGTGAAAGCTGCCGCGCGTGATGCCGGAATCCTTTACCTGACCCATCTTCTGGAAAACAGGGATGAAATCGACACGATTGAAAAACGCTACGGCCGGAAGCCGGTGCAGCATCTGCGCCACCTGGATGTGCTGGATGACCGGACCGTCGCGGTGCACTGCAACTGGATGAACCCGGAAGATATCGTGCTTTTTGCCGATCTGGGCGTCAGCGTGTCCCATAACCCGACCAGCTCCATGAAGCTGGCCGCGGGCGTCGCGCCGGTTCCGCTGATGCTGGAAAAAGGTGTCGCCGTCGGGCTGGGCACGGACGGCTGCGCCAGCAACAATAATCTCGACATGTTTCAGGAAATGGACATTTCGGCAAAAGTCCACAAAGGGACCCTCCTCGATCCTACGGTCATGAACGCGGAAACCGTCCTGAGAATGGCGACCATCGAAGGCGCCCGTGTTCTCGGTCTGGACCGACAAATCGGCTCCGTGGAGGTGGGCAAGCAGGCGGACATCATCATTCTGGATCTGAACCGGCCGCACCTGACGCCTCTTTACAATCCCTATTCTCAAGTGGTTTATGCCGCGAGGGGGGGAGACGTGAAAACCAGCATCATCGGCGGGAAACCGGTCATGGAAAACCGGCAACTGCTGACGATGGATCTGCCGGCCGTGATGGAACGGGTCCGCACCATCGCGGCGCATATTCAGAAGGAACGTTCCTGAAATTCCCTTCCAATCATCCGTCCTTCTTTCCGGAAGGCGCGGCGGCTTTTATTCTTTCGGGGAAAACAACTTCAGATAACGTCCGAAGCCTTCTTTTTTCAGATCCTCCTTGGAAATGAAGCGCAGGGCTGCGGAATTCATGCAATAGCGGAGGCCTGCAGGCCCCGGGCCGTCCGGAAACACATGCCCCAGGTGGGAGTCCGCGTGTTTGCTGCGAACTTCCGTGCGCGTGGTCAAAAAGCTGCGGTCCTCTTTTGTCGAAATATTGCCCGGCTCCAGCGGCCGCATGAAGCTGGGCCAGCCGGTGCCGGAATCATACTTGTCCAGAGAGCTGAACAGCGGCTCTCCGGACACGACATCGACATAGATGCCCTCTTGTCTGTTGTGAACATATTCGTTTTGAAAGGGCGGTTCCGTCGCGTTTTTCTGCGTGACATCGTACTGCCTCGGAGAAAGAGTTTTCTTCAGGGTTTCTTCATCCGGTTTCCCATACAGGGGCGCTGAAGCCGGCCCTGCTCCCTGATCTTTCTTCCAAACTTCCCGGAGAAATCCTTCCCGGCCAGAGCCGTTGCGGTAGGTCCTGTAGCGCAGCGGATTTTTCTCATCATAGTCCTGATGGTAATCCTCCGCCGGATAAAACCCCGTAAACGGTTTCAGCTCCGTTACAACCGGTTTGGTGAATTTTCCCGATTCGGCCATAGCCCGCAGGGCGCGAGCGGCAATTTTTCTTTCCGCCTCGTCGCTGTAAAAGACGGCGCTGCGGTAGCCGGGACCGCGATCGGCAAACTGTCCTCCCGCGTCCGTGGGATCAATATGCTTCAGGAAGTAACCGAGAATCTGTTCATAGATCACCGCTTGCGGATCATAGTGGACCTGCACGGCTTCCAGGTGTCCCTGGGCCGTGTAGGTCTCGTACGTGGGATTTTTTCCCGAACCGCCCGCATAACCCGAAACGACCCGGATTACGCCCGGCAGTTTTTTCATATCGGAAGCTACGCACCAGAAGCATCCGCCGGCCAGCGTGGCCACCTCTGTATTTTCCGTTCCGGAGATACCGGTCATTTTCCCCTCCCCTTCGGTAAGCGGCGGATTGCCGCCCTGACAGGACAGTGTAAACACCAGCAATCCTGCGACTATCCACACCTTTTTCACTTTGTCCGCCCCGTCTTTTGAATTTGGCTTTCCCTGAAGGAAAGTGTAAGGACGATTGCGCAAATGTCAAACCGTCATAAAAAAAGGCCCTTAAGGGCCTTTTTTTATGCACTGCCGCGGCAGCCGTTTGAGTGGTGTCGGCAACCGCCGGCGCTTTGGGTATCCGGCAGGCCTGCTACTTTTTCTTTTCGGCTTTTGCCTTTTTGTCTTCCTTCACTTCGATTTTGGTCGCGGTCATCGTGTATTCAATCGTGACCCTGGCACCGGCTTTCACATCGCCGGTCACTCTGGTGGCGGCGCTTCTGGCCACTTCCCGGTTATCGCTGCCTTTTTTGACGGCGATCACATCCCCCTTCACGTCCAGAACCGGCCCGGTCACCTGATAGGTTTTGGGCCCCGCGGCATAAGCCGCCGCAACCAGTAAAAACGCGCAAACAAAAAACAAACTTTTTCCATCGTTTTATCCTCCTTTATAACGGGTGAACCGCAACGTTTATTCGACAACAATGGAATCCTTGATAATCTCAAACGTCTTCCCCTTGATGCCTTTGATGTTCATGACATCTTCAATGTTCCGGTACGGTCTGCCGTCGATAATCGCTTTGGACTTGACGGGACCGATCATCAAAAGCTTTTCCAGAGTTGCCTGGTCGTCCTTGTTGATATTGACCTTCACCGCCGGCGCCAGTTTTTTTCCAGACGCTTTTGGGGCGGCCTGCGCGGATGTCGCCGCCGTCGCAATCACGACGGCGCAAAGAATCAAGGCGGCAAACGCAAGACAACAATTTCTCAAAAACAAAAAATGCTTTTTCCTGAACATAAGACCTCCTTGTATGATATTTTTTAAAACAAAGTTCCCGGTGCAAAGATTTCCAGCAGAGACCGGGGGCTTGTCAAAAATAATATCGGAGGGTTGATCCATGAACCTCTTGACTTTATTTGCTTTTCCAGATAGCTTTCACCCGACGGAGAAGGCGGACCATGACGCACCCCCAAAAACAAAAACCTCATTTGAACTACCCGTGCCGGTGGGTTTATAAAATCATCGGCGTGGATCAGGACAAGATGCAAGACGCGGTTCATGAGATTATCCACGACCATCCCTGCCGGGTGTTCCTGTCGCGTCGCAGTGAAACAGCTAAATACATCTGCCTCAACGTTGAACTGACGGTGGAGAGTGAATCTCACCGGCTCGCTCTGTACGGGAAGCTCAAAGCTCATCCGGCCATTGACGTGATTCTGTAGAAAACCGTTTTTCAGCCGGCAAGCCTTACGTTCTGCGTCGGCGAAAAAAATTCCCCCTATTCCGGAGAGGACGGGTGGCGTTTGCGGCGGTACTCCTGGATATTCTTCCGGTGGTTGAAAACAATCAAAGCGAAAGTCGCAACGGCGCCTGCGATCACCGTCTGGTCTCCTCCAAAGGGAACGATATACCCCGCCGAAAGCACTGCCACCATAAAGAAGGAAGCGATAAACGGCGTCCGCTTCACCCAGTAAACCAGAACCCAGATCCACGCGGCTGAAAGAGCGGCGATGGGAACGGTCAAAACCGCGAATCCCAGATAGTTGGCCACACCCTTGCCGCCCCGGAATCCATGAAAGCAGGGAAAGCTGTTGCCCAGAACCAGAAAAAAGCCGGCCCAGACCAGCCGTTCGCCATCAAGAAAATACCCGGCCAAAGCCGCCACAGCCATCGCCCGGCCGATGTCGAGGGCAAACACCAGCGCCGCCCAGGGCATGCCCGCCAGACGATAGACATTCGTCGTTCCGGCATTGCCGCTGAAACTCAGGCGCGGATCGGCACGTCCTGCAATTTTGAAAAACAGTATCGCAAAATTGACGGACCCGGCCAGATACGCCGACAAACAAATCAAGAATACAGTGATCATATCCCTTCCCGAATCCAGAGCGGCGGCCGCGGGTGCCCCGAAAAATGTCGCACGCTTTCAAGCCGCGGACGCTTTCACATCGCCTTTCCCGACAGTCAAAGATTTACGCTTCATACCGGATCGGGAAAGGTCTGCCATAAACGAACCGTCTTCGGGTCCACTGCCACGGGGCGACCGGCGGCGTTGGCCGCGCAGTGTTTGGTGAATCCCGTGCAGATGAGATCCCCCTTTTCCGCGTGAGTAATGACATAATCGAACTGGAGCCTCACGCGCTCCAGGTTGACCGGCCGGGTGTGGATGTGCATGACATCGTCGTAGGTCAGAGGCCGGTAAAAGGACAACCCCAAATCGTAAATCGGATACACATAGCCGCTTTCTTCAATGGCCTTGTAGGGGTATGTCACGTCCCGCATCAGCGAGGCGCGTCCGACCTCAAAATAACGCAGATAGTTGGAATGGTAAACGACCTGCGAGCGGTCCGTGTCCGCGTACAGCACACGGTACGGGGTGCGGTGCCAGACCAGCCCGGTGGTCCGGTCACGGACGAATCGCTCATCGGCCCTGTACACGTCAGGCAAAAACGGCTTGGGTTTCATATCACACTCCCCGGAAAATCACGCAGCAGTTGGTTCCACCGAATCCAAACGCGTTGGACAGGACGGTTTCATGAGATTGTTTACGGGCCGTGTTCGGCACGACATCGATATCGGCAAACTCCGGATCCGGCAGGTGGTTGATGGTCGGCAGCAGAATTCCCCGGCGCATGCCTTCAACGGCCAGAGCCGCCTCAATGGCAGCCGTAGCCCCCAGCGTATGGCCGAGCTGGGATTTGTTGGACGAAACGGGAATTTTTTCGAGACAACGACCGAAGATTTCTCTCAGGCACTGCGCCTCCGTCCGGTCGCCCTTGGCGGTGGAGGTGCCGTGCGCGTTGACGTACCGGATATCGACGGGTTGGAGCCCCGCATCCGCGATAGTCTCCCGTAAAGCCCGAACAATCGTCGCCGGATTGGGGCTGGTGTAATGATAGGCGTCGGACGTCCAGCCCACACCCAGCACTTCGGCCCGCGGTTCAAGCCCGTGCGCCTGAATCACCTCCTGCGCGGCCAGCACCACGACGCCCGCACCTTCCGAAAGAACAAATCCCCGGCGGTCAATGCTGAACGGACGGGAGGCCTGCGCGGGATCAGTAGCCGCGCGGTCGTCTTCATGCGCCTTGATCGTAGCGTTCATGTTGGCAAAGCCGTGAATCAGCTCAGGCAGAATCGGCGCATCCGCGCCGCCCGCCAACACAAAGTCGCAGTCCCCGTCACGGATCATGCGCGCCCCGATGCCGATCGCGTGGTTGCCCGACGCGCAGGCGCCCTGCGGTGAAAAGATGGGACCGGTAAATTTCAAAAGCATACCCGCCTTGCCGGAAGGCAGATTAGCGCACAGATTGGGCAGCAGGTAAGGGCTCACGCGCAGCGGACCGCGGCGCTCCAGGTCGTGCACGGCCGCGCGGTACGCGTCCGAGCCGTTGAGCGCCGATCCGATCAGGCAGGCCGTGCGGGGGGAAGTGGCTTCATCCATCACGATCCCCGCGTCTTCAAGCGCTTCCTTGCAAACCGCCATCGTTAAAATCACAAAAGCCGCGTTCCAGTTATAGACTTCCTTGGCGTCGGTAAAATCCAGATCCCGCGGTGACCAGTCCGGTATCTCCCCCACGATGTCGCAGGCGGACTCCACCTTGCAGCGGGTGATTTTGCGGAAGCCCGCCTCGCCCCGAACGGCCCGCCGCCAGGTTTCGGCAAACGTCGCCCCGAGCGGCGTGGCCGCTCCGTATCCGACGACAAAGACTCTACGATTTTTCGGAGGTTGCATACTTTACCCGACCCGGCGCAGTATCAGGCAGGCA
Organism: Smithella sp.; assembly: GCA_012510495.1. Taxonomy (GTDB): domain Bacteria; phylum Desulfobacterota; class Syntrophia; order Syntrophales; family Smithellaceae; genus UBA8904. The sequence continues at coordinate 46,065 of JAAZHX010000117.1, read as the reverse complement.
TTGCAGCCGCCAAACCCAAATGCGTTTTTCATGACAATTTCCTGGGATAATTTTCTCGCCCCTTCCGCGACGCAATCAATCGGCATGGCCGGATCGGGAATATGGTTGATCGTGGGCAGCAGCGTCTCCCGGATCATCCCCTCCATGGTCAGGATCGTTTCAATGGCGGAAGAGGCGCCCATCGCATGTCCGGTTTGCGATTTGTTGGCTGACGACGGCGGAACCTTACCGCCAAAAACACCGACCAGCGCATCCGCTTCCACCTTGTCGCCGATTCTGGTCGATGTGGCATGGGCATTGACCGCATCCACATCCGCCGGCATCAGGCCCGCGGAGGCGATCGTCAATTCCATGCATTTTCGGACGGTCTTCAGGTTGGGGGCCACAAAGTGGCTGGCGTCGGACGTCATGCCGAATCCGGCGATTTCGATGCGCGCCGCAAGACCGTGCGCCCGCACAAAATCCGGCGAAGCCAGAATGACCGCTCCCGCGCCCTCGGAAACCACAAAACCGCGGCGGTTGGCCGAGAAAGGCCGGCTGGTTTTTTCCGGCGCCTCGTGGGGCTGGCCCTCTTTCGGACGGTACGCTCCGTTCATCGTGGCAAATCCCGCCAGAATCGGCTCGACCAGCGGAAAATCAACCGCCCCGGCAATGACGACATCCGCCAGATTCTGACGGATCATCATGTCGCCGATGATTATGGACGTGACGCCGGTGGCGCACGCCGTTATCGTGGCGCAGATTGGACCCGTGGCGCCCGTCAGAATGGACACCTTGCCGCCCACCATGTTAATGCAGGAATTGGGATTGGCGAAGGGATGCGGCAGCTTGTTTTCGGCGATCATCTGCCGGTCCGCCTTCAAAACCGCGTCCTGTCCGCCGACGGCCGAGCTGAACGTGACGGCCGTTCGCGGCGCAATGCCGGATGTAATGTCCAGGCCGCTACGCCCGAGCGCCCGGTGAACCGTCAAGAGCGCGTATGGAAAGACCGGAGATGTCCAGTGAGCCATTTCACGCGGTTGCAGGAAAGGATAGGGACGAATATCCACTTCTTCGACCTGGCCCGCGATTCTCACGGGAAAATCGTCGCCGAACGGAAACCGCGTCAGAGGCCCGATGCCGCTTTCGCCGGAAGCAGCGCGCCGCCACTGCATTTCCAGATCCGATCCCAGCGACGAAACGGCGTCATACCCGAGAATAAGTGTTTTTCCGGACAAGCGCAAACTTTACCTTTCCAAGGATTCTTTATTCTTACGAGACGTCATCATGCAAAAGCTTTTCAAAAATATCAATTATAATTTTCATCCGCGGCCGCAAAACCAAAACCCGGGGCGGCAATCGCCGCCGGAACCCCAGTCAATTTGTCTTGACAACCTTCCGCGGCTTGCGATAGGTTGTCTCCGATTCCGAAAACGAGCAGGCGTCCGCAGGAAGCAACCTGCTTTGGTGAACGCAAGGAGGTCGAAACATGGACGTACAAAACATTCAGGGAAAAGTGATCTTCGGCGCCATCATCGGCTTCGCCGCCATCCTGCTTTTTTTCTCCACGTATTTCAGCATCGAGGCGGGCGACCGCGGCGTCGTACTGCGCTTCGGGCAGGTCAACCGGGTGGTTGAGCCGGGAGCGCGTTTCAAAATCCCCTTTGCCGAGGAGGTGGTGCGCATGAGCGTCCGGGTGCAGAAAACCACCACCAAAACCGAAGCGGCGAGCCGCGACCTGCAAACCGTTCAAACGACGATGGTGCTCAACTACAGCCTTAATCCGGCAAAAACCGGCGAGATGTACGCTAACATCGGTCTGAATTACAATGAACGCGTCATCGATCCGGCCGTGAAGGAAAGCTTCAAGGCGGCGGCGGCCCGCTACACGGCGGAGGAGCTGATCTCCAAGAGAGAGGCGCTCAAAACGGAGGTGCGCAATTATCTGCGGGAAAGGCTGCATGTTTTCGGAATCAATATCGTCGAACTTTCCGTGACGGACTTTGAATTCTCGGCAGAATTCAACCGGGCGATTGAATCCAAACAAACCGCCGAGCAAAACGCCCTGCGAGCCAAGCGCGACCTGGACAGAATCAAAGTGGAAGCAGAGCAGAAGGTCACTTCGGCGCGGGCGGAAGCCGAAGCGCTCCGGCTGCAGCGGCAGGTGATCTCGCCGGAGCTGATCCAGCTCCGCCAGATCGAAACCCAGATGAAAGCCATTGAAAAATGGGACGGCAAATTGCCCGGCGTTACCGGCGGCGTCATTCCCTTTATTCAGGTGGACCGGCCCAAGTAGGTAACCGTTTCAAACCGTTCGCCGGCGATTCCTCACCACGGAATAAACTTGTAGAGCCTGGCGAACATCTCATATACTTCGATCCAGTTCTGCAGATCCTTCGTCGTGTTCATGTGGGCGCGCTTGTTAACCATGACCCAGCTCATGTGCGCAGCGCCATCCTTGCACGTGGAACAGTCGCGCGTGGCGGACGTGCAGCAGCGGTGCACGGTCTGCAGATCGGCTCCCCAGCGGTAAAAACGGATGAGCCGGCGGACCGGCGGCTGCCGGTGGTCCAGGGATTCGGTGACGGACGGGCATTCGCTCCAGCCGAAGCGCCGGCCCAGCATTTTGCCGGTCGTGATGATTTCGTGGTAATACCGGCAGGAAACAACGGTCCGTGGATACCGGTCCAGCATCTCATCCATTTCAAACCTCAGATCGCGCAGCTCTTCGGGGCGCCAGGAAAATCCGTCCACGCCTTCGTCGTTGGAGAGCAGTTGCAGGTGCACCTTCAGACCGGCATCGCGAATGCGCCGGATGACCGGTTCGGTTTTTCCCACCTGTCTGGGCGTCAGGGTGTAAAGATAGTAAGCGCAGGGGTCGCCTTCATAGTTTTTGCTGGAAATGGAAAATGTATCTCTGCCACGCAGAACTTTTTCGTCCTCGCCGCTGCCCCACAGGGAAATACCCACCATCATGTCGGGAAAACGGTCGCGGGGAACTTTGATGAGGCCGTTGGTCGCGCAGTACGACGGAATGCGCCGGTAAAAAGCTTCCAGGCGGTCCATACACAGCGTCGGCTCCCCGCCGATGAGAATTGCCAGATTCACGCCGCGGGCTTTTTCCCGGTCGATAAAGGCCTCCCACTTGCGTAATTCCATTTCTTCCTGAACCTGATGCTCGCCCGAGGAAAAGAAAAAACATCCCTTGCAGCGCAAATTACAGCGGCAGGTGAGGTCGTAAATCGAGCTGCGGATGTTGAGGCTGGAGATCCGCCGGTAGCGGTCGCGCCAGCCGTCATCCAAAAGTGCGCTGACCGTTTTCATGCTTCAGAGTCTTCTCCTTGTTCCATCCCGGGGCGCGCCGGAAGGCTTAACCGGCAACAGTTCGCGGAGGATGGATCGTCTTGTTGCAGAGATTCTCCCCCTTTTCGTAGCCCATGACCCAAACGGCCAGATATGTGTCCACATAATCCAGCCAGGAGGCAAAGGCATCCGGGTCGCCCGCGTGGCGGTAGAGCCTTGCCGTCACCACAGCGGAGCCGGCAGCATAATGGCGGCAGTCGTCACAGTCCGTATCCGGCACGCAGCAGGCCACGGATCGATCCCAGTTCAGGTCTGTCCGGTACTGGCGGAAAGAGCGTCCCAGGCCGATGTCCCGTGATGGATTGCAACGGGGATAGGAGCAGCGGTAAAGATCGTGCAGCCCTCGATCGCTCGTGTGCGCGACGGCGTTATAGGCGGAAAAAAGCACCTGTTGGGGGTAGCGGTTCAGAAGCGCCATCATCGTCTCCCGGGTTTTTAAAAGAGAATCCGCATTGTGGCGCAGGGAACCGGCATATCCGACCGGGGAGGAAAAAACGTTAAACGTCATCGGGCAGCCGGCGGCAACCAGCTCCGCAGCAACCTCATGGGCCTCGCCGATGTTGTCGCGTGTAAACGTATACACAAAGACCGCGCGGGGATCGCTGCGGTAATTCTCGATCTGCTTTTTCAGAAGATTTTTGGCACCGCGCGTTTTGAAGCTCGTCTCGTCGTTGCCCCAGACGGAAACATGAATCCTGTAGCCAATTGCTTCCGGTATTTTTTTAAATCCGTTGGTGGCAATGCAACCCAACGGCATTTCAGCATAGCAGACGGCAAGCAGATCCTGCGTCAGCGAAGGCTCCGCGCCCGCCAGCACCACATAGGTGATGCCGCGGGCCTTTTCCGCCCGCATCAGGCTTCGCCAGTCTTCAGGGGAAAGATTCTCCGCGGCAAAGGGCTTGTCCCCTTCGTAATAATAGCAGCCATCGCAGCGGATATTGCACCGATTCGTCATGTCATAGGTAGATTCCCGCAGGAAGAAATACCTGCGCACTTTTTCCCAGCGCGCCCGGACGTCCGGGCGGGCCAGGAGGTCTGAAAATTTCGGCCGGTTCATGGTCATGACGTTATTGATCTTTTGCCTCTAATGCCGGATAGCCATCTTTTCTCCAATATATTCACAAATCAACCGCACTGTTTTCAACCGGGGATAATCGTCTTCGTCGATGACAATTTTGTATTCGTCCTGCAAAACCAGCGCGATCGTCGCCAGATCCATGCTGTCGATGCCCAGTTCATCCACCAGGTCCATCTCCGGATTGAAAGTGTCCGGCGTCAGGTCTTCCAGTTTGAGCTCGTCGATAATGATTTCGGCCACACGCCGCACAATGGCCTTCAGTTCGCTGCTTTCAGGCATTTCCGTCTCCTTTTTTCCATTACTACTCTTTTACCACCGTCATCAGTCCGCTGCAGACCGGGGTTTCCCGAACCGTCACCTTAAAGCGAAACAGGGTTTCACCGTTCTGAACCTCCCGGGCAAGGATCAGAGTCATTTTTTCTCCCGGATGGACCGGACCGGTAAACCTTACTCTTTTCAAAGAAGAAATTCTGAGGGACTCTCCCCGGCGGGACGCATCCTTCAAAACGGCCTCATAGACGGTGCTGATAAGAGCAATTCCCGGCAGAATCGGCTCCCCGGGAAAATGGCCCTTAAACCAAACGGAATTTTCCGGCACTTCGGCTTTGGCTTCGATGCCGCCAGAGGCCGTCCACTGGACATCTTTGAGCAATTTCCATCGATCGGTCAAAACCTGTTCCTTTCCCTGATATTTCGTTCACGCCCGAATAAAGAATAAATTTTATATCATTTATTGATGAATTCGTAAAAATTCAATTTCGGCGCCTTTTTGTCTTACCGGCGAAGCCTGCCCTCGAGAAGTCGGGGGGCCGGCATCCAGTAATTACAATGAATTATGGGCCCCGACCTTCGCCAGGGTGACGACCTGAATTACTTTTTACAAGACCGTCATTATTTATTCAACCAAAAATTTTTTCAGCAGGCGGATGCAAAATGAATTTCAACAAAAAACGTGCCGTTACAACGATCTCAGCCTCATGATGTCCCGGCCCGTCAGCTCGGCGAGCGGTACAACTTTCAGCCCTCTGGCCCGGATGCCCGCCAGAATTTTTTCCATTTCGTTGCATAAAACGGCCTGGTCTTCGGGGTTTCGCGGCGGCCGGTCGTGCAAAAGAACAATGTCGTCTCCTTTCACTTTTTGTAAAATCCTGCCCGAAAGATTCCGGATGCGCAAATTTCCCGCGTCCCGCGCCCGACGGCTGAAGGTCACGCAAAACAAACCCCGCGCCTGCAGAATGGGGAAAAGCTTCGGATTGACGATGCCGACCGGCGGACGGAAAGCCAGGGCCTCAATTCCCATTTTTTGCAAAACATTCCCGGCTTCCACAATTTCACGCTCCAGCGCGCGGCTGCTCCTCAACATCAGGAAAGGATCGTGGTTCAAAGAGTGATTGCCGACGGTGTGACCGCTCCGGATCAGCTCGCGCATCAGATCCGGACAGCGCGCGGCGTTGACGCCGGACACAAAGAAAGTGGCTTTTGCCCCGTAGCGATCCAGCAGGGCAAGAATCTTTCTCGTTGTTGCCTCGGAAGGGCCATCATCAAACGTGAGGGCCACAACATTTTTTCCCGTTCGTCCCCGGCTGATCACGGGCCCCAGAAAGTTTGTTTGGGGGAAAAAGCAGGATGCCACGCACAATCCCACATACAAAGACAACACAGCGGCCGAAAGCAGTGGACAAACAAAGAAAACCGCAAACGCTGAGATCAAAATCGTTCCTCCTGTAATCAGGGCGGGGCTCAGCCGTTTTTTTCCATATTCCATGAAAAGCCTTTCCGGGTAAGCCGTTTAGAACCCGCACAAAACTGCCTGAATCACCTGACGATCAAGCAAGGTGGCGCGAGGTCAACCAACCCTCCGTCGCGAAAAAGCCGGACCGATGCTATGCGATGAGATATTCCCACAGCGGACCCGTATGCCCCCGCTTATAGAGTCTGGGCAGGATGCGCGCCGTCTTGTCTTCCCCCGCCCCGATCAGCCAGTTGATCCGTCCGGCGGCATGCGCTTCAATCCTCTGGATAATTTCAACGTCGGAAATAAAGGGTGAGCGGTAAAAAACCGGCTCGATCAGATTCTGCGAGGTCTGAATCTGCCCCTCGCGCACCGCCGTGTCATACAAAGCCGTATGCGGATAAATGCGAATGCCGCAGAAGAAGAAAAAAACCGCCTGACGCAACCGGTCGGCGCCTTCCAGGGTCACCCGCAGCGTATCCTGGCTTTCGCCGGGCCCGCCCAGCATAAAATAATGGGCGACGTGCAAACCGGCCGCCAGAGCTTGCCGGTGGGCCGTAAAGACATCGGCGGCGGCAAAAGGCTTTCTCAGGTTCGACAGCATCGCGTCGCACATCGACTCCGTGCCGAATTCCACATGGGTGAGACCGGCATCCGCCAGTTGGCGAAAATAACCGTTCGGGGAAACGGCGGGAACGAAAAATCCTCCCCAGGGGACGGTGATGCGCCGATCGATGAAAGCCCGCGCCACCTGCAGGCTGTGTTCGTAACTGGCGTTGAATACGGAATCGGTCACAAAAATATATTTGGCGCCGGCATCCTGCAGCTGGCGGGCCTGACGGGCGGCCTCCTGTGGATCCAGAAGCTGCATTTTACCGCCTTCAATGTGGGGATAGGTGCAGTAGCTGCATCGAAACGGGCATCCCCTTTTGGTCTGCAGATTCAGCATGCCGCCATACGATATATAAAATTTCGCATACCCTGCGGCGGCGTCAAATATCCGACGCGGATCTCCTTTCCAGGGGCGATAACCGACGGTCGAGGTTTCGGGGGTAATCACCCCGGGAATGGACGTCGCATCCCCCTTTTCTTCCAGCGTGTTGAGAAGCAATGCAAGCCTTTCCCCCTCTCCGGCGATGCCGAAATCCGCGCCGAGCGACCGTAAAAATTCGATGGGAAACACGGTGTAGCCGCTCCCGCCCAGAATGAGCGGCGCGTTTGAATTCCGACGTATTGACCCGACCATGTCGATATAGTCGGAAAGGAAGCCCCGGCTGTGTATCGGGTCCGTGTTGTCGATATTGCGGATCGAAAGGCCGATATAGTCCGGCGCATACCTCCGGATCTGCTCCCCCAGCATATCCAGCGACGGACAAAAATTCATATCCAGAATGTGTATTTGATAACGGGGCTGCAGGATGCCTGCCACGTAGTCAAGCCCCAGCGGATAAACCGGATAAGGCTTTTTCATCCTGTTGGCGGAAATCAGCAATACTTTCTTCATGAAAACATTCTGCTTTTGATCTTCGGAAAGCCGGGGCCATTTTCAGCTCCGGCATGCATCAAGCCCGAGCTGCCCTGACCTGCAGAATGAACGTCGCCAGTGTGCGAACGGAGGCAAATACCTTGACGCCCAGTTCTTTAGAGTCGATTTTGACGCCGTAATCTTTTTCAATCATCATCACCAGCTCCAGCACATCAATGGAATCAATGCCCGCTTCACCGCCGACCAACGGATCGTCGTCCTTGATATCGTCAGGGGTCACATCCGGCAATCCCAGCGTTGCAATGATTTTACTCTTCAGCTCACTGATGGTCTCTTCTACTGTACACATAGGTCACCTCAACAAAGTGATAAAAAACCTTCCCGGGCAATCCGCCGGGAAGGAATCGGACAAGGGCGCCTCCGGGCGAAATCCGCGCGCCCCTGCCGTCGGAACCTGGCGCGCTTCAACCCCGCGGCCCGTTGTCAGGATCCTCTCCGATAATCGCCCGGAGATCATTACCCAGAATCTTTTCCAGTATAACCCTGGTCAACCAGCGGGAAAACACCTGGAAATATTTTTCCCCCGCCATCCGGATCCCGATAATGAACACCAATGTGGAAATTGCGTAAATCAAAGGGGCACCGACAATCGCCACCAGCGGCTTGCGAACCCAGACCGCGACGACGCCCATGGCCACAACCGCCGGCAAACCGATAACATAACTGAACGCGATCAGGCCGAGTCCAATGAAAATTTTAGGCGGCGGTTTTCCCTTGATGGCCGACAGATCGGCTCTTTCCAAAATCGCCGACCGGCAATACTCTTTACGGGCAAAATAAAGGGCCTTTTTTTTGAGAATGTTCAAAACCTGTCTCAACCACACAGCTTCATTAAAAACCTGGGTATCATATCTGCATTCGGGAAAGTTTTGCAATAGATTTTTAACCTTCAGAAATTTTATGGCATGAAAAGAAAAATTCGGCTATAGATGCTGACATTAATGTCTCCGGAAAAGAGGAAAGAAAGAATGAACAGAGCCGCACTTCACCAGATCAGCTACGGCGTCTATATTGTCACCTCCGGCAAAGACGGAACCTTTAACGGCCAGATCGCCAATTCCATGGTCCAGGCTACCTCCAAGCCCGCCACGCTGGCCATCTGCATCAACAAAGATAACTATACACACGCTTTGATACGGGAAAGCGGGAAATTTGCCGTTTCCATCCTGTCCGAGGCCGCGCCGATGACCTTGATTGGGCTTTTCGGTTTTAAAAGCGGCCGTAACGTCGATAAGTTAAAAGACGTCAAAAGCAGAATCGGCGTCACCGGCGTGCCGATTGTTCTGGATTACTCTCTGGGATTCGCCGAAGCGGAAGTGGAAGGCGAACTGGACGGCGGAACTCACACGATTTTCCTGGGCAGGGTTGTCGAGGCGGATCTGGTGGGGGAAGGCACACCGATGACGTACGCCTATTACCGGAACATCAAGGGCGGCAAATCCCCCAAATCCGCTCCGACATTTGATGCCGACGCGGCCGCCGCCAAACCCAAAGTTCAGGCCGCCGCCCGCTATGTGTGCAGCATCTGCGGTTATGTCTATGATCCCGCCGAGGGCGATCCCGAAAACGGCATCGAACCCGGCACGCGCTTCGAGGACATTCCCGATTCCTGGACCTGCCCGCTTTGCGGTGCGGAGAAAAAAATGTTTGAAGTGGACAAGTAAGTTTTTCCGCCCCGTCAGCGGGCGACGCCCATGGCTCTTTGCAGGCGGGCATAAGCGATATTGTAATCGGCCAGGGCATTGGCATACTCGGCCTTGGCCCTGGTCAGCAGGGTCTGCGCGTCGAGCACCTCCGTGGAGCGCGCCACCCGCTCTTTGTAGCGGGCTTCGGCAATGCGGAAATTCTCTTCGGCCTGTTCGATGACTTTTTTCGAAACGGCAATCTGGCTTTCAGCTTCCTGCAGGACCAGAAAAGCGTTCTGGATCTCCAGAGCGATCTGATCGTTGAGCTCCCTGGACTGATCCAGTGCCTGGGTTTCCCTGGCTTTGCCGGCATCCACGCGGTATTTCGTTTTGCCCCACTCCCAGAAATCCCAGTTGGCCACCGCCATGACCTGCCAGTTTTCCATATCCTTATATGGCGTCCCGGAAAGCGATGCCGAATCGCCGAACCGCCCGTAATTACCAACCAGGCTGATGGCCGGAAAATATTCGCTTTGCGCGGCGCGGACCATTTTGCCCGCCTGTTCGACTTTCAGTGTGGAAATTTTGAGTTCCGGACGATGTTTCCTGGCCGTGTCCAAGCATTCCCGAAAGGACTGTTTCAGGGGCTGATAGTCGAGAATATCGACCACCTCCACGGCGTCCAGCACGTCCCTCTTCAGAAGGGTGTTTAGCCGCGCTTTCGTTGATTCCACGGCATTCTTCGCCTTGACCAGCGTTTGCCGGCCGTTGGCCAGCTCCACTTCCGCCTGCAACATGTCATTCTTGGGAATCAAACCGACCCGGTAAAAATTTTCGGCCACATCGCAGTGGGCGGCAAGCATTTCCACCTGCTGGATGGCCGTCTTGGTCAATCTTTGCGTCCGCAGGATGTTGAAATAGGCGATTTTCACGTCCTGTACGACATCCAGGGATCTGGCCGTTTCTTCAACCTGTGCCGAATCTTCCGCGATTTTAAAGGCCTGATAGTTGGCCAGGATTCCCCCGCCGGTAAAAAGCGGCTGACGGGCTTCGATCACCCAGTTATAATTATTGACGGTTCCCATATCCACCGGCCCGACCGTCGTGGGCGGAACGGTCGGCAAGGTAAGACCGGCCATATACGGCGCTTTATTTAGCCGTGTATAGCTGTAGGACGTGCTGAATTTCGGCAAAAAACCGGTCAGGGCCTCCTTCTTCTGCGCCTCGGCGCTCTTGACCCCCTCCTTCGCGATGTCCAGCACATAGCTGCTTTTCAGCGCAATGGCGATGCTTTCCTCCAGGGTCAACGCCTGCGCGGACGCCGCAGAGGGGGAAAACAGCAGAAAGACGGCCACCGCAAACATCAGTAAGCTCTTGCATCTCGTCGTCATGGTTTTTGCTCCATTTTAAAATTGATGTGACATTTAGTATATTTTCGGCAAAAAATAAACTTTAAGGTGATTATCCGGCAGGCGCGCATCAAAAGCGAACAACTTCTTCGATGATGCCGCCGCCCAACACTTCACCGGCTGCGTAAAAAACGACGGACTGCCCCGGCGTGATCGCCTCCTGGGCCTGCACGAAAACAACCCTCACCCTGCCGTTTTCCGGGATGACGCGGCAGCGCGCCGGCTTTTTCCGATAGCGGATTTTCGCCTCCACCTCTTCGGGGAGCGTCCCGCAAAACCAATTCATATGTCCGGCCATCAAGCCCGGTGACAGTAGGTCCTCCCTATTCCCGACAATGATCTGATTTTTTGCCGGGTCAAATCTCAGGACATACAGCGGGGCCCTGGCGCTGACGCCCAAGCCGCTTCTCTGTCCAATGGTGTAGGAAGCGATCCCCTGGTGAAGGCCCAGAACCCGGCCTGCCTCATTGACAATCTCGCCCGGAACAACCGGCACGCGCCTCTCTTCAAACCATCGCCGGTAATTCCCCGTTGTCACAAAACAGATATCCTGGCTGTCCTCCCTGCGGGCCGCCTGCAAAGCGGCTTGTTTTGCTTTTTGCCGCACCTGTGTTTTGGTCATGCCGCCCAATGGAAAAAGAATCAACGGCAAATCCCCGGCCGGGATCGGATACAAAAAGTAGGTCTGGTCCCTGGCTTCATCCTTCGGCCGCAGAAGCGCCCAGCGGCCGTCCCGCTTTTCGATCTTTGCGTAATGGCCGGTTGCCAGACCATCAAAACCCAGGCTGCGGGCTTTCGCCAGGAGCGCGCCGAATTTCAGATAACGATTGCAGTCCACACAGGGATTCGGCGTCCGTCCGCTTTGATATTCGCGGATGAACGGGCCTATCACCTTTTGCTCCATCAGATCGGCAAAGTCAAAAATTTGGTGGGGAATCCCGATTTGCCCGCACACGCTTTGCGCGTCGGCGACAGATTCATCCGTAAAACGCCCGGCTGCGCCCCCCGGCCGGTGAACGCCCAGCAGCATCGTCGCCCCGGCAACTTCATAACCCGCCTCCCGAAGCAACAGCGCCGCGACGGACGAATCCACCCCGCCGCTCATGGCCACCAGAACTTTCTTCTTTTCCGAAACGCTCCGCATACCGCACCTTCAAAACTGGTTCTATCCTTTCCATTATATTTCCCCGCTTTGCAACTTTTTTTAACAGGGGCTTTTCCATTCTTGCAATTTCAAGGCAACCTTGCTATTCAGGTCCAACAAAATTCCGGCGGGTTGCCGTGGCTTTTTTACCGGACCGGAATGCGGCCCAAACGGATCGTTCTACCGGGAAAGACAGGAAACACGGGAGATTGGAATGGAGATTCACTTTCTTCTTTTTGTTTTGCTGCTTGCGGCGACGGCCATTGTCAGCTTCGCCTACGCGATCTGGCGGGGCCGCAATGACCAGCAGATCCTCCGCAGCATTCTGCAAAGCTCGCCGATCCCCACCTTTGTCATCTCCACCGACCGTAAAATCCTCTACTGGAACCGGGCGCTGGAAGGGCTCTCCGGCATCCGTGCGGAGGAAGTCCTGGGCACCGACCAGCAATGGCGCGCTTTTTATTCTTCGCCGCGGTCCTGCATGGCGGACCTGATCATCAGCAATAAAATCGATCACTCCTACTCTCTGTACGCCGGTAAAGTCACCAAGTCCAAAATCCTGAAGTACGCCTATGAAGTGACGGAGTTTTTTCCGGATCTCGGGGACAAGGGAAAATGGTTCCGGATCACCGCAACAAGCATCCGCGATTCCAGCGGCAAAACGTTCGGCGCCATGGAAACGTTGGAAGACATCACCGAGCAGAAGACAGCTGAGGAAGAGCTGCTCAAACGGACCAAGCTGGAATCCCTGGGAACCTTTGCCGACGGTGTCGCCAAGGACTTTGACAGCCTGCTGACCGCCATTCTGCGCAATGTTTTTCTGGCGAAAATTTCGGCAAGCGAAGAGGACAAAATTCTGGAAAACGGTCTGGCCATCGCGGAGCGGGCAGGCCTGCAGGCCAAGGAGTTGGCGCACCGCCTGATCACCTTCGCCCAAGGCGGCTACCCCGTCAAAAAAATTGAAAGGATCGGCGATCTGATCCAGGAGACCGTCCGGAAAACCCTGGCCGGCTCGAAGGTGACCTGTGCGCCGGTGATCGCCCCCGACCTCTGGCCCGTGGAAGTGGACGCCTTGCAAATCAAACAGGTCATTGAGAACATGGTCACGAACGCGAAGGAGGCCATGCCGGAAGGCGGCCCCATGGACATGATCGCGGAAAACACCACGACCGGCACCAATATCCGGACGCTCGGCAAAGGCAACTATGTCCGGATTGTCATTCGGGACAAGGGCATCGGCATCCCCCGGGAGAACCTCTCCAAAATTTTCGATCCGTATTTTACGACCAAAGAAAAGAAGGAGCGGGGCGGCATCGGCCTGGGGCTGGCCATTTGCGATTCCATCATCAAATACCACAACGGGCTGATCAGCATGGAATCAACGGTCGGCACCGGCACAACGTTTTTTATTTATCTGGCCGCCAGGCCTAATGGCGCTCCCAAAAGCAACGTCGGCTAAACGGTCCGCTCGTGTTCCTTTTTGGCGCCGTCGAGCAGCTCCTCAATATTGCGCAACCGCTCTTGAAACGTGGCAATGCCCAGCGCCGACTCACGGGGATGAAGATTTTCAATCTCGGCAAGACGGTTGCGCAGATGTAAAATAATTTCCTCCGCCAGACAAAACAGCAGAGCGCGCTCAGATCTGGTCATGAACCGTTTCCCCTCCTATTCCTGCGGCATGGACTTCCGGAGCAGAAACGCTTTCTTGATGGACTCCGCCGCGCTTTCAATACTGACCTTATCCGTATTGACCATCATATCATAGTGCTTCGGATCGTTGATGTCTTCCTTGAAATAGTTTTTGATGAAGCCCACCTGATATTCATCATACTTGCGCACATATTCCAGCGCTTCCGTTTTGAACATATGACGATCCCGCATCACTTTTTCCACACGCGCTTCTTCCGGCGCGATAATCCGCACCCGAAAAGCCTTGTCCTTCAAAATGAAGCTTCCGCCGCGGCCGATGATAATGACATTGCCGTGTTCCGCGTTCGTGTGCATCACCATCGATAAATGCCGAAGGTATTCATTGGGCCAGATATGCCGCGATTCAAAGAAGGAACTGATCAGACTGTCGAAAAACGATATGCTTTTTTCATCCAGGGATTTGATCACCTTTTCGCTCATATGCGCGCTTTCGGCAACTTTATGGATCAATTCGCTTCCCACGATGTTCATTTTCAGTTCCGTGGCCAGAATCCGGGAAATGAACCCCCCGCCCGCCCCCGTTTCACTGGACAGCGTGATCACATGCCCCGGCTTTTCCTTTTTGTCTCGCTGCCAGCGCATGACCTGATCTTCCACCAGCCGATCGACGTCCTTATCCCGCAATTTGATATCCCGGGTATAATCGGGGCAATTCACATCGAACAGGGCGTTGGTTTTTACCCGATACCGCTTGGTGCAGTTTTCGCGCCACGCGCAGATCACGCAAATTCTTTTGTCCGATCCTGTTGACATGCGTCACTCCCCCTTTCTCGTTGGATGTTAGGATGCCTCTTCCTGCAGCGCCTCAAATCCCGCAACAATATCAAGCAGCTCCTCGGTGATTGTCATCTGGCGGGTCCGGTGAAACTGCACGTGCAGATCCAGCAACTGTTCTTCAATATTTTTCTCGGCATTCTGCATGGAAGCCAAGCGGCTGGCGTTCTCACTGGCCAGCGACTCGGCGAAGGCCCGGTACAGCGACACAAACAGATACTCGCGGATCAGCGACGAAAAGATCCTGTCGCCGTCCATCCGGAAGATCGGCAGAGATTTGGATTCCCATTTTTTCCTGGCGATCTGTTTGAGCCAGTCCGCATCCACCGGCAGAAGCCGCAGCATGCGGGGGCGGTATGTAGCTCCGGTCAGGTATTCATTGTAAAAAAGGAAAAAGTGATCGACATTGCCGCGAAAATGCCACTCATCGATAACCATGATGATTTCCTGCACCAGCGGCGTAATGCCCGCCGTGGACCCGGGAGTCGAAAGCAGCTCTTCCACCGGCTGCCCGGCGTCTTCCACATAGTCCGCCACACGCGCGCCGACCGAAAGCACTTTGCGGTTTTCTTTTTTCACGCCGGTGGCTTTGATGTGATCCAGCGTGAAAACGGAAATCTGCTCATTGAGCTGTCCGCACAGCCCCTGGTCGGACCCGAACACGATCACGCCGAGACGTTTAATGGGAATATGCTTCCGTTTCATCGTCGCGCCCATGCGCTCCTTGAGCACGATCTGCAGTCCCATTTCCACAGTGCGGTTATAATCGCGCAGCGAATCGACCGCCCGCTGGTACTGGCGGATGCTCACGGCAGCCAGGGCCTTCATCGTTTTGACGACGGATAAAAGATCCCCGGCGCTTTTTATTCTCCTTTTCAGCGACTCAGTTGTTTGCATTGGCTTCCTCAAGCTCTTCAAACGGAGCGATCGTCGGTTTGATTTTGTTCAGGATGCTGTTGTGGTCCGCCATATCCATTTTCTTGCCTTCTTCAATCCGTGTGCACAATTCCGGAAGCTGTTCGTTGACGGTTTCCAGCAGGCGCTCCTCCACTTCGCGGATCTTTTCCGTCGGAACCAGATCCAGGGCGCCCGCGGTCACTGAAAGAAGAGAGGCAATCTGTTCGGAGGCCCGCAGCGGTTTGAACTGACCCTGTTTCAGGATTTCGCGCACGCGCCAGCCGCGCTCCAGCGTCCGCCGCGTGGCGTCGTCGAGTCGTGTGCCAAACCGGGAGAAGGACTCCAGTTCTTCAAACTGCGAGTAGGACAGGCGCAGATCGCCCGCCACGGACCGGTACGCGGGAAGCTGCGTCTTGCCACCAACGCGGGAAACGGACTTGCCGACATCCACCGCAGGCAAAATTCCTTTGCTGAAAAGCACCGGCGAAAGATAAATTTGCCCGTCTGTAATGGAAATCAGGTTGGTGGGAATATAAGACGACATATCCTGGGCTTCCGTTTCCGTAATGGGGAGCGACGTCAGCGATCCGCCGCCCAATTCCGGCCGCATATGCGTGGAACGCTCCAGAAGCCGCGAGTGAATATAAAAGATATCTCCGGGGAACGCTTCTCTTCCGGGAGGCCGTCGTAACAGCAGCGACACTTCGCGGTACGCACGCGCGTGGGATGTCAGATCGTCATACACAATCAAAACGTCCCTGCCCTGCTCCACAAAATACTCTCCCATACTGGTCGCGGCATAGGGAGCGATATACTGCAGGCCCGGCGTGTCTTCGCCGGTGGCCACCACCACGATGCAGGATTTCATCACTCCGTGATCGCGCAGTTCAGCGATCACCTTGGCCACATCGGCGCTTTTCTTACCGGTCGCGCAATAAATGGAGATGATTCCCGTTTCTTTCTGATTAATGATGGTATCGACGGCAATCGCCGTTTTGCCGGTCATTCTGTCGCCCAGAATCAACTCGCGCTGACCCCGCCCTACGGGAATGAGCGCGTCAATCACCTTGATGCCGGTCTGCAGCGGCACCGTCACCGGGGCGCGGTCCATGACCGCAGGCGCGGGCCTCTCCACCGGCAGGCGCATGGCGGTGTTTACTTCCCCCAGACCGTCCAGCGGACGCCCCAGCGGGTCGACCACCCGCCCCAGCAGACCTTCGCCCACCGGCACATCCAGCACGCGCTTGGTGCGCTGCACTTCCGTGCCCACCTGGATATTTTCACTGGGGTCCATAAGAATCACGCCGATTTCCTTGGGATCGATGTTGAACACCAGTCCCATGTAATTGCCGGAAAACCGCACCAGCTCTTCCGCGCGGATATGCGGCAGGCCGCTGACCCGGGCGATATCCCGGCCGACAAACTGCACGGTGCCGATTTCGTATTGTCTCAGTTCAGGATTCTGTTCTTCCAAAACCTTGTCCATGGTATCGAATGTATCGTCCAGAAAGGTTTTCAGCTCCTGACTTTTCAAAGGGGTTGATTCCTGATTCATTTGCCGCCTCCTGTGGCATCCGGTAGGGAACGGCTGCCTGACCTTGCGCCGCCTTTAGGTTATTGAAACCGGTTCCCTACCACAACAATTATACTACGCTGCATGCGCTTCTTTCTGGAGCGTTTCCGTCAAACTCTCCACCAGGGTTTCCAGATATTCGTTCAGGCTCCAGGCGATTTTATGGCCGTTGACCCGCATTTCAATTCCCGAAACAATATCCGGTTCATGCAAATAACGGATGGTAAATCCGTGGATGATCTGCTTTCTCAGGACTTCCTCAATCTGGGTCTGCCTCGGGGCGGGAATCCCGAAAGCGCTCTGGATCGTCACCTGGTTCCTTCCGCCGCTGATCGCCTTACGCAGCTGAGCGCTTTTTTCCTCGTCCAGCGACTGCACCCGGCGGAGGAATTCATCGACGATTCTCTCCTCCAGATCGGCGTCCGCCAGGTCGGAAAGGGCCTTGCGCGCCGTGGCGTATAACTGCCTGGCCGCCCGCTGGCGCAAATCATAGAAAAAGGCGTCCTGTTCCCGGACCAGCATGTCCTGCCAGCGCGCCTTGACCGCATCCACTTCCACGCGCACCTTTTCCATCAGCTCCTTGCGTTTGGCTTCCGCCGCCAGCGTCGCCTCGTTGAGCATGGTTTCTTTTTTCTCATTGAGGCTCTGATTGCGCTTTTCATAGAGCAGGGCTTCTTCTTCCGCTATCGTCTTCAGTTCATCCGCCTCGGTGAAACGCGCGGCGATTTTCGCCTCCCGGTCGTCCATGGCTTTGATAATTCGCCCGTATAGGAAGCGTTTCAGCAAATACATCAGCAGAAGGAAGTTGAAGATTTGCGCTAAAAATACAAACCAGTCGATATGCATGGTTTATCCCCCTACTTGATAATGAAACTCCAGAACGGATTGGCGAAAATCAGAATCATGGAAATCACGAAACAGTAAATGGCAATGGATTCAATCATGGCCAAACCGACGAACAATGTCCGCGTTAAGGAATTCCTCTCATCCGGCTGCTGGGCGATCGCGGCCAGCGCCTGGGCGATTGCCTGTCCCATGCCCAGTCCGGGACCGATTGAACCGATCCCCATTGCCAAACCCGCACCGATAATCGAGGCCATCGCGACGAGACTTACGTTGTCCATATATACTCCTCCTTTATTTCAATTTATCAGGCTGCAGAGCCTTCTTTTTTAACGTCCGTGTGCTCTCCCTCCTCGGTGGAAAGCGCCGAGGCGATATAGACCATGGAAAGAATGGCGAAAATGTAGGCTTGAATCACACCGATCAGGAGCCCCAGTATCTGCATTACAACGGGAAACAGAAAGGGCGTGACGGCCAGCAGAATGCCGATGACTTTTTCATGACTCATAATGTTGCCGAAAAGACGAACGGTGAGCGCGAGCGTCCGCGACAGTTCGCCCATAACGTGGAACGGGAAGAAAATGAAGTTCGGCTGAAAATATTCCTTCACGTAATGCAGAACGCCGGTTCGGGAAATTCCATAATACGGAACGGCGATAAACACGCAGGTGGCCAGCGCCGCCGTGGTCGTCATGGAAGACGTCGGCGCAATAAATCCCGGCACCACCGCCAGCACATTGGAGGTGCAGATGAATAAAAAAAGCGTGCCGATCAGGGGAATATAATGGTCCGCGCCCTTCTTCGTCATCTCGCTGATTTCTCCGCGGACGACGGAAAGCACAACCTCCAGGAAATGCTGCCAGCGCGAAACATTCATCTCGGAAGAAAGATTGCGGGTGACCAAAATGGAACCGCCAACCAGAATGGCCATCACCAGCCAGGTATAGAGAATGGTTACGTTGATCGTGATGAAATTCCAGCTCCAGACAACGACCTGATCCGGACTGATCTGACTTAACTGGACGATTTCCATAGGATCTCCTTCAACGGTTGATCAAAACCCTTTGCGTCACTCCTGTATCGCTTCCGCCGGATTTTGCGGTCCCAGGCGAACCGTCAGGATTTTGCGCATCACCACGAAACCGATCAGGGCCGCGGCCAGCCGTTCCCAGCGGCCGTCCTGAAGCAAAAAGTAAAACACGGCCAAAAGGACGGACAGACGCGCCGCCAGGCTGACCAGCAACAGGCGGGCGCGGCTTTCCGTCTGCGGCAGTCTCTTCACCGTGTGCCACAGACCGCCGAAATAGAGAGCGCCCAGCGCCATTCCTGCGGCCAGCATCAAAACAAGCATCCCCACAGTGTTCGATGTCATGTCATTCCTCTTCGATGATCCGGCTGCGAATTTTTCTAACCCAATAGGCTGCGTTGATACAGCCGACGATCACGCCGGCCACCAGCCCCATCAGCGCCCAGGAATACTGGCTGGGCCACGTCCGGTCGATCCAGAGCCCCAGGGCCACGCCGACCAGTGTGGGGATCGCCACCGCCCATCCGACAATGCCGAACATCCCCAGACCAAACCAGACCGTTTCATGTTTATGTTTGAGGCCTTTGATGCGCAGCGCCTCCCGCTGGGCGACCTTTTCCGCGAAATGATCCGCCATCTGCCGGCGCCGGTTGGTGGTTCGTCTTATTTCAACCATGTCTTACTCCCTTGTTCGGGGCGTTTGGGAAACGCGCACCCTGCCGTCTGTGTGCGGCGCGTTCGGGGATCGCGCCCTACTTCAGTTCTATAAATCGCCGGATCAGCGACGCCTCCAGTTTTGCTGCCGCGGAGCGGACCAGTTTTTCCCGTTCGTCAAGCGCGTCATATTGCTCCACAACCACCTGCTTGAGTTTTCCCAGCTCCGCCGCTTTCACGGCATTGCGGGTGGACACCAGGACATCCGCACCTTTTTTCACCAGCGTGCCGACATCCATCGCCAGAAGTTCATTGCCGCCTTCGGTCAGTTCATACGAAAAGATGCCCGGCGCCAGCGTGGCGACAAAGTCGATATGATTCGGCATCAGGCAGAAAGAACCGTTTTCCGCCTCCGCGACGATTTTCTTGACTTCGCGCTCCATCATGACTTCCGCCGGCAATAAAATTTTAAGCAACATGTTCTGTCTTCGCCTCTTCAATCGATCCGATCATGTAAAGCGCGCGCTCCGGATATTCGGCGAACTCATCGTTCAGGATCCGTTCGCACCCATTGAGCGTTTCTTCCCGGGAAACCATTTTTCCGGCCGTGCCGGTGAATTGTTCGGTCACAAAGAAAGGCTGCGTGAAAAACCGCTCCAACCGCCGCGCGCGGAACACCGTGCGCTGGTCTTCGCGGGACAGTTCGGAAATGCCCAGCATGGCGATAATATCCTTGAGGTCTTCATAAACCGCGAGGGTTTTGCGAATCTCCTGGGCGATTTTGTAGTGGCGTTCACCGGCGATGTTGGGCATCAGCATCTTGGAACCGGACTGCAGCAGGTCGATGGCCGGATACAGGCCTTCACTGGCGCGCTTGCGCGACAGGGCAATGGTCGCGGACAGATGCCCGAAGGTGTGCACGGCCGATGGGTCCGTGAAATCGTCCGCCGGGACATACACGGCCTGGATGGATGTGATCGCTCCGGTTTTGGTGTTGCAGATGCGTTCTTCAAGCTCCGCCAGCTCCGTGGCCAGCGTCGGCTGATACCCCAGACGCGAAGGCAGCTGCCCCAGGAGACCCGACACTTCCATACCCGCCTGGATAAAACGGAAGATGTTGTCGATCATCAGAAGCACGTCCTGCTTGGCATCGTCGCGGAAATACTCGGCCATGGTCAGCGCCGCGTGTCCGACACGAAACCGCGCGCCGGGCGGTTCGTTCATCTGACCGAACACCATGACCGTATTCCCCAGAACGCCGCTTTCCTCCATTTCCCTGTAGAGCTCCTCGCCTTCGCGGCAGCGTTCTCCGATGCCGCAGAAGATGCTCATACCTTCGTGACCGCTGACGGTGTTGTGAATCATCTCTGTGATCAAAACGGTTTTGCCGACGCCTGCGCCGCCGAACAATCCGGCCTTGCCACCGCGTTCCAGGGGCGCCAACACGTCGATGGCCTTGATGCCGGTTTCAAAGATTTCCGAGACGGTGGACTGATCACGCAGCGGAATGGGCTCGCGGTGAATCGACCGAACCTCGCACCCCTCGACATCCCCCTTCTTGTCAATGGTGTTGCCGAAAACATTGAACACCCTTCCCAGCAACTCATTCCCCACGGGAACCTCAAAGGGCTTGCCGGTGTCGGTGACCACGGCGCCGCGGGCCAGTCCCTGCGTCGGCGTCAGGGCGACGCCCCGGATGGTATTATTGTCCAGCTGTGTAAACACCTCGATGATGACCTCACCCTTTTCGCCCGCCGTCAGCACATTGCGGATCGGCGGGACAACGGGAAAGTGGATGTCAACGACGCTGCTGCGAACGGATAAAACCTTTCCTTGATTTGTTTGCTCGGCCACGATTCGTTCACCTCGTTTATTTTTTCTTGGGAGTGGCTCCCATTAATGCCATGTATCGATCCGTCAGAATATAAGCGATGTAGTCGAAAATAAGAATCGTTCGGGTCTGACTTTCCAGCGCCTGCTGCTGCTCGGTAATGGTGATAAAGATCGCCTGAAACTCGGCGTAAAGCCAAATGTGGCGGCGCATGAGAATGATGGCGTAAAGCGCCTCCTGCAGCGGAACCTCTTCCTTGAAACGCCTTTCGGCAAATTTGGACATGAAGCCATAAATGGCGGGGTAAGGGTCTTTCAACGGATAGACACCGCTTAACTTGCGGTAAAAATCCGCCGCTTGGGGAATCAGATGATTTTCATGAAGATCATGGCAGAAGGGCGTCCTGGCATTCCTGGTAACGTCTTTCGCCCAGTTCCGGGCAATCGCCTCGGAATTGTTTGCCATCACATCCAGTAGTTTTAACGATGCCAGCATATGCCTTTCCCTTACGTTTTTGGGGAAACCGGCCGCATCCGGCCGCTTTCCTCTCATGAGGATACTGCATGACTGCGGATCAAAGAACGGGCTGCCTTGCTCGTCTGCATCAATGAGCAACAGACGTGCCAACAACTGTATTCTTAGTAAGCCATTGGTTTAACGGAATATACAGGATGCAGGCTCCTGGACGCGATAAAAAACAGGCGACCCGCATGTCTCCTGCCGCCCTGACCGCATCAGGCGCGCGCCCGAAAAATGAATGCCGGCATTGACTTTGCGCGGGATGTCGTATTTGTCACGGGGATGCGACGAAAATGTCACCCCCCGGACAACCGTGCTGCCGTCATGGTCGTTGAATGGAAAATTCTGGTTCATCCGCTTGATGCGTACTTTTGTTACGTATAACATCTACAAGTCCGCATATTCGAGTTTCTCTGCGAATCAGCAATTGCCTCTTGAAAGGTTGGTTTTTCTTATAGGAATGTCTATCTCTTGAGGGTATAGACTACAGTGGACTCTGCCCAATCGGCCGGTTCTATCTGATTAAGCCTTCTCGTAAGATCACTTATCATCCCCGTTGACTTAGCGTCATATACCTGAAAAACGCCTTCTTTAAAACCTAAAGAAAGCAAAGGCTCTTTTTTTCGCGTGGCGACGATCTTGATTCTTTCCTCGGCAAAAGTCCCTTGATGATTCGGCAGAAACATGGCCGTAAGCCGGATGCGGCTGTCACCTTGCGGAAATTGATAAGCTTTTCCCGCCCGGGTAAAATTATCGGCAGTATTGACGTTGGGCAGAAGCAACGTCACGGAACCATCCGCGGCGATGGAAAAGATGTAGACGTAGGCGTCTTCGCTTACCGAATAGAAAATTTTGACGTCTTCGCCTTCTTTTAAATCCGTCCTGGAAAGCGAAAGCTTCACGGACAGGCCTTCGCCTTTTTCGGGATAGACGGGTTCGATGAGCGCTTTTATTTTAACGCGGTAGAGGTTTCTTTCCTTTTCGTCCCAGCCTGCGGATACCGTCCGCTCACTTTTGATTTTCCCCCGGACGGCGGCGTAGATGAGATCGTCGGCCACCTGGGCATTGGAAACCAGCGTATGAGATCGGATAAACACGCCGACCGCCTTTTCCACGGCCTGGTTCCGGGCCTCCCGCCTTGCGCGCTCTCTGACTTCCTTCTGGGTTTCGATTTCGCCCATCAAGGCCTCGCCGGTGGCTTCCACCCAGACCGGCGCCTCCGCCGCACAGACAACCGACGGCAGCAAAAATGTAATGAAAAGGATGTATATTCCTTTTATGATCCAGCTTTCATCCCGACACATTTAATTGCCTCCTGCGATCAATTGTGGCGTCTGTTCGTTGTTGTATTGTTTACGGGCAATGCGCTCGACCTGGGGTTTAATGTAACTGAACAGGTCGGCCATCTTGATAGAACCATCCGGCATGACAACATCTTCGTTCTTGATTCCTTTGAGCATAAAATACGTGAACAGACCGTGGCCTTTTTCATCATAGGTAGAACTGATCTGTTCGCCCGAAGAGGCGGACAGAACCGTCATGTTCTTCGACAGCGCAGTGCTGGGAAGGTTCATCACCAGCGGCCTCGCACCTTTGGCAATTACCGATCTTCCGCCCGCTCCTGAAAAACAGGCATCAAGGGCGACAATGATTTCTTTCGCGGGTAGTTTCCCAAGGGCATCGTACATCCTTTTCAGAGAGTATCCCGTCTGGTCAATGAAAGAGGGGTCTCCATCATAGGGCACGAGATAGGCATCGAAGGTCTTCGGATTCGGGGCGCCATGACCGGAATAATAGATAAATACCGTGGCATCTTTTTCAACATTATTGGAAAGCCATTTTTCAAAATACTTTTCAAAGTCGCTTTTTGCTGCCCTATCGTTTAAAAGTGTAACAACATTTTCTTCCGGAAAACCCATTACGTTCGTGAGATACTCTGTAACGATCCTGGCGTCAGCCACTGCAAAATCAGCCTTGGTGAGTTTTTGGCGGTATTGCTCAATACCGATCACGATCGCATAGGAATCTCCGTTTTGCTTTGCCCTGACAGCGGGAAGTTCGTCAATATCGGACCTGATCGCCGTCGGAGCAGAACGAATTTCTGCCGATGGCCTGGCCGTCGCGGACTGTATAGCGGCTCTTTCCCGCCTAAGCTCCTTAAGAAGCTCAATGGCCTGACCTGTTCCAACCCCCTTGTCCAATGCAAAGATTGCCCTGTTGATATCGGCGCCCCTTTCGATTAGCAGCTTTACGGTATCGGTATGGCCTTTGTATGCCGCCGAACTCAAAGCTGTCCACCCCATGTTCCCGTGTGCGTAATTTACATTTGCACCTCTGTCGAGCAAAAGCTTTACTATTTCGGTATGGCCCATCATACTTGCAATATCCAGGGCGCTACCATCATTCAGCAGGCCGCCTCCCCCTTTTTGATTTACATCAGTACCTCGATCCAGCAGCTCTTTGACGGTCTTCATATCGCCCTCCCCCGCTGCTCTATAAAAAGGAGGAGCGGTCACACACCCCACAAATATGGTTATGCAAATAATTATGAATAGCGCGAGAAGCTTTTTCACAACCAATCTCCTTTTATTGATAATTGATAAGAACTTGCTTTCTGTGAACGGCAGTATAAGAAACGGGGACTTGTATGTCAAGAAAATCTTGACCACAAGATGTGGGTTGTTGCGCTGATGATCCCTTTGAAAATATTTTGCAACATTCGTTCTATTGAAAAATTTGCACACCATTTGATCTTTTCACCCGCCATAAAGGTCGTTTCAGTCCCAATTCAGACAGACCTCCCCGTCGCGCCTTATTTTTTTAAAAAGCGTTATGACTGTATATAATCATCCCAGGAATATTCAGGGTCGTTCCCCGATCAGGTCGAGGACAGGCTCCGATAATGTCAGTGTGTGTTTGGATTTGAAGATCAGCCGCAGCGTATTCGATGTTTGGCGGGTCATGGCTTTTCGGCCTGTCTGCGTGCATCGCACAGGCAGGCGGCGGCCTTGATCGGACAAGCCAGAGCCCCAGATGCGTGAGAATATCGCGGATAACTTGCGCGTCTTCGATGAAACTGATAATCCGCATGGCCCCCTGACACTTTGAACACACCAGGGGGTCAACCTCATATATCTTCTGAATCAGCCGCGCCCAGCTTTTCCGGAAGGCCTTTGAATTCCCCTGCGGTTCGAGAATGCAGGGAATGATAACATGAAAAAAGTGCACCTCCCAGAGGGCGATAGTGTTACACTAACCCCTACGTTTAAAAAAGCAATTAAGGAGGTGCACGCGATGAAGTATATAGGAATTGACTATCATAAGCAATACTTTGTAGCGACGATCATGAATGAACAAGGCGAAATAATCAGAAGAGATAAAGCCTCAACAGATCGTTCGTCGATCCGGCATTACTTTAAGCATGCCGATTTATCAGGTGGTGTAAAGGCGGTCATGGAAGCCTGTTATGGTTGGGAGTATTTTTATGATGAAGCCTCCGAGTTGGTGGACGAACTCATCATGGCCCATCCCTTGAAGACAAGACTGATAGCCGAGGCGCGGATCAAGACGGACACCATAGATTCCGAGACGCTGGCCCATTTGCTGCGGGCGGATTTGATACCTCGGGCCTATGCGCCAGATTTGGAGACAAGGGGTCAGAAGAACTTATTACGTTACCGATCCTCCCTGGTCGCGATGAAAGTGCGGATCAAGAACATCATTCATTCCGTTTTAACGAGGAACCATATAGAAGATCAACCATTTACATCGTTAAGTGATAAGTTTGGCAAACGGGGGCTTTCCTATTTAAGGGCCGTCAGCCTCAAGGGTAACGATACGGTCATTCTGAATGAGTACCTTGATCTCCTGGAGGAGACGGATAAAAAGATTAAAGAAGCCGAGAAGCGGATACGGACTCTATGCCGGGAGGACAAGATATGTACTCTTTTGCGGAGCATTCCGGGGATAGGTCCTATCCTTGCCGTAACCATTCGATACGAGATAGACAATATTGAAAGATTTATGTCTGCCGGCAAGTTATGTTCTTATGCGGGTCTTGTCCCTTCGACCTATTCCAGCGGCAACCGAACCTACCAAGGCAAGATTACCAAGCAGGGGAATAAATGGTTACGCTGGGCCATGATCGAAGCTGCCCAAAAAGCACCGGCTAAAGATTTATGGTTACAAGGTTTTTACCAACGGATATCCAGGAACGGCAAGAAAATTGCTCGTGTTGCTGTGGCCCGCAAGCTTTTGGAGATTATCTACCGGATGTGGAAGGAAGAGAAACCTTATTATAAGAAAGGAACAGTCGCCCTGCCTGTTGTCTAGCCATCATGGGCTCTTGAAATGATTAGGGGACTGTTACCGAACGTTAACGTGCACGAATAGTGCGGATAGATGACTGGTACAAAACCGTAATACGGCATGGCGATCAGTAAGATATGAGACTGTAAAATAATCTGTGTAAATGGAATTTTTTTCATATTGCCGCCAAATTTAAACGGCCTTCATACATAACAGCCAGCTGGGAGATTGTCAAAGCCCAGTTGGCCAGGGGCATCGTCCATTTTTTCATAACATCCTGAATCGCCCAAAATAATATTTTTGTAAGGGACTCATCATTCGGAAAAACCGACCGGTTTTTCGTTACCTTGCGGAGCTGCCGGTGAAGACCCTCCAGAGCGTTTGTTGTATAAATGATTTTCCGAATGTGTTCAGGGTATTTGAAAAAGGTGGCTACATGGGTCCAGTGGTTTTTCCACGGGTTCACCGCCAGAGGATATTTCTGGCCCCACTTGGCCATCAGCTTATCCAACTCATAAACAGCCTTGTCTTCGCTGGGCGCCTTGTAAACTGTTTTCAAATCGGCGATAAATTCTTTCTGATATTTTGATCCTACATATTTAAGCGAGTTACGGATCATGTGCACGATACAGAGTTGAATCTCCGTTTTCGGGAAAGCGCTGTTAATCGCCTCCGGGAGTCCCTTTAAACCGCCAACGCAGACAATCAGAATGTCTTCAACGCCCCGGCTCTTTAATTCGTTCATGATCCCCAGACAAATAATGGGCACCTTCGTTTTCGCCGACCCGCTTCGCCTCCAAGCTTGCTATCGTCTCTTGCATCGGTCACCCTCCCCTCTATACTGTTTGTTTACTATGCATACAGTACAGAGAAGCAAAATCAACCCTGTCAATATCTTTTGTGCCTATCTACCAACTTTTTTGTCGCAGCCCCCTCTGTCAATGCAGAAGCAGCGGGAATTAAATTAACTTGCTATAAAACAAGCTTGTCCGTAAAATCAGACCATGCAAAAGCGATTTCTGATCCAGAGGCCTTTCCGGAAAGAGGCGGGGAGGATGCAGTGATTCGCCGAATATTTTTTGTGCTGCCGGCAGCTGCGTTGCTGGTTCATATCCTCTTACTGTATATCGAAACAGGCAAAGGCATCTCCGAGCGCACAAAGACATCTCCCACGATTTTTTACGGACAGCCTCTGGAAATCCGCAAAGACGATCATCCCGGAAACCTGCACCTAGTCGAACGGCTGAACAAACTTTTCTACAGACAGGTCTCGGGAAAGCCTTCCAAACCCGGAACTTTTTCCAGTGATAAAGCGCGTATCCGGCTGCTCCTTCACGACGCCGGCCACAACGGGCGTTCCAAGACTTCCGGTCCGGTGGAAATTTCCCTCGCCAACGGACGGGTAGCGACGATTGCGTCCCCGGAAGGCAATCCGCTGGATTCGGTTCGCCTGGAGCCGGAGGAAATCGGCCGCCTGACAGGTCCGACCATGGAACCCCGTTTACCGGTTCCTCTTTCCGACATTTCCCCTTCCCTGCAAAAGGCGGTGATCGTCTGCGAAGACAAACGCTTTTATTCTCATTTCGGAATTGACGTTCTCGCCGTCGGCCGAGCCTTATCGGTCAACCTGCGGGAGAAGCGATTTGCCCAGGGCGCATCCACCATTACGCAGCAACTGGCAAGAAACGTCTTCCTTTCTCCGGAAAAAACGTTTGCGCGCAAACTGCGGGAGATGGAATTCGCCCTGGCGCTGGAGCTGCGCTACTCGAAAAAACAGATTCTGGAAATGTATCTGAACAGAATTTACCTGGGACAGGCCGGCGATCGCGGCCTATACGGTGTTGAAGAGGCGTCCCGTTTTTATTTCTCCAGGCATGCGGCGGACCTTTCCCTGGAAGAGGCGGCGCTGCTGGCCGGCATCATCCACGCCCCGAACCGGTACAGCCTTGCCAGAAATTCCCGGGCAGCCCTGGAGCGGCGCGGTAAAGTCCTGTCCAGAATGAGGCAACTGGAGATGATCACACAGCCGGAGTTTGAACAGGCATCCGCGGCGCCGGTAAAAATCCATGCCGGAGTTCCCCCCGCCCACCTCTCGTCCTACTTTATCGACTACATCCTGAGGATCACCAAAGAAGAGCTGGGCTCGGAACGACTCTATCATCCCGGATACCGGTATTACACTACCCTCGATTCTTTTCAGCAGACCGCAGCGGAAGAAGCGGTTGCCCGCGGCCTCGAAACCATCGAAAAGACGACCCGTCCCGCCCGTGAGCCGCTGCAGGCGGCGTTGGTCGCCATCGATCCGAAAACAGGGCGCATCACGGCGATGGTCGGCGGACGCAGCTACGCGCAGACAAGATTCAACCGGGCGGTGGACGCTTTGCGCCAGCCGGGAAGCGCTTTCAAGCCCTTCGTCCTTTTGGCGGCACTCTCCCAATCGCTCACCAAGCACGGTAACTGGACACTTTCCACGCTGGTCTCCGGCGAACCGATTTCCTTTTCCACGCCGGAAGGAATGTGGACGCCGACCAATTTTGAAAACAAGCAATACACAAACATCACGATCCGAAAAGCCATCGAAGATTCCGTCAACACGGCCACCGTCCGGCTGGCCGCCGACGTGGGGTTCAATGAGGTTTTGAAAACCGCCCGGGCGGCCGGCATCGTAAGTCCCCTGCTGCCCGTTCCCTCCATGGCGCTGGGCAGCTTTGAAGTATCACCCCTCGAGCTGGCCTATGCCTACGCGACGCTTGCTTCCGGCGGAACGCGTTTTGAACGGTTTGCCCTTTTTTCCGTGACAACGCCGGACGGAGACCGGCTCTGGTCCGGAAAAATGAAACCCAAACAGGTCTTCGATCCGCGGACAACGTATCTGACCGGCTACGCTCTGGAGGGAGTCCTGGAGCGCGGCACGGCCCGGGAGGCAAAGTCCCTTCATCTGGATTTCCCTGTGTCGGGCAAAACCGGAACGACCAACGGCAACCGGGATTCCTGGTTTGTGGGTTATACGCCCGACATCGTCTGCGCCGTGTGGGTGGGGTATGATTCCGGGGCGGACACCGGTCTGACGGGTGCAACCGGAGCGCTGCGGATTTTTACGCGTTTTATGCGCGCCTTTTATTCTCTCTCCGGACCGCCGGCCGTCGCCGTTCCGGACGGGATTGAGCGGTCGGTGATCGATCCGGAATCCGGGTACCTCGCCACATCATTGTGTCCCCGGATCTTTCCGGAAGCTTACCTTCGGTCAACGGCTCCCAGGGAAACCTGCCCTGACCATCCGGTTCACCCGGTCATGGACGCACTCCGAAATAAAATGCGCGAGGCGGGGGCGTTCCTGCGCGATCTGCTGCCCAAATAATCTTGGCTGCAGCATCAGATCTCAACGCTGGCGCCCGATCCATTTTATTAT
This sequence comes from Smithella sp., assembly GCA_012510495.1. Taxonomy (GTDB): domain Bacteria; phylum Desulfobacterota; class Syntrophia; order Syntrophales; family Smithellaceae; genus UBA8904. The sequence goes on along the minus strand of JAAZHX010000117.1, from coordinate 16,644 downwards.
TTTTCGGCGACAATCACTTGTGTCTTGGGCAAATATTGATCAAAGGACTCCATCAGGGCTTCAGACCCTTCCAGCTCCATCATCTGCGCCCAGGTGTTGGCCCAGCTTTGCAAAACGGGGGGATAGGGGGGCTTGATGTTGTCCAGAATGGCACCCTGGAGGCGTTCCTTACGATGCGCGACCCAAAACAACGACATGAAGACCGTCCAGTAAAACCCCCATGTATCGTGCTTCAGCACCGCCAATCCCGAATCTTCCACCAGCCAAAGGAATCTCTTCCGATCAAAAATCTGTATATGGTTGGGCGACGAATAATAGAGCGGATCCGCGACGGGCATCTGTACTTTTTCCGACCGGGCATCCGGCACAGTGATCAGATACCGGGCATTCGGCTTGCCCACCCGAACCAGCTCCGCCATAATTTTTTCGGGTTCCGGCGTGTGCTCCAGCATTTCCGTGCAGAGAATTTTCGTCGCGTATGCGTCCGGCAGCGGAAGCGGCAGCGAATCACTGATGAACGCCTCAAATTTTCTGGCGCCCGCTTCCTTCATCTTTTCCGCGAGCGCTTTGATTTTTCCGGCATCCGCGTCACAGCAAACAACATGCGCCCCCTGCCGGGCGCAAAACAGCGCGGCGTTCCCTTCCCCGCATCCCACGTCCAGCGCCACATCCTTCCGGGTAACCTGAAAGCCCGCGAACAGCTCTCCGGTCTCCAGGCGGTACCAGCCGCGCTTCACCGCATCCCGCAGGCCGCAGACGCGCGGATCCACATCTTCCGGCGCGGCCGCGGTTTTGCGGACGCTCCCCGGCCTTTTGCCGGCGGCGGATCCAGGCCGGGGCCGGTCCGGCTTTCCCGATGCGTTATGGTCCTTTCTCACAGGCGGCATGCTCCCCGCAAAACTTATCCCGTTCTATCCTGTCCATCATTGACCGTCGGAAGCGTTTTTCGTCACCTGACGGATCCGGAACAGCGCTTTATGCTCAGGATTTGATGAACTGATACACTTTCTGATACTTTTCATGAATCATCATACGATCAAATTCATAAAACCGGTTGAGCAGGTCTTCCAGCTCGTCCTGCCGGAATTGCGGCTCCGTGCCGGGAAAGAACACGGCATCTTCCTTCTGGATATGGGCCGGGTAAAACCCCGCCAGCCAGACGATCGCGGACGTAATCGCCGGGACGACGCTTCGATCATCTTTTTTGAATTTTTCGTTCAGCTCGACGATTTCCTCTGTTTTCGACCTTGCCTGTTGATGCTCATCGATTAATTCTTTCATGATGCGCAGATGGTCGTCATCGAGCTTTTTCTTCGCCAGCTCCGTAAACAAGATATCTTCCTCTTTCCCGTGATGCGTTCTGTCCGCATAGGTTTTGATGAAATCGACGATGGTTTCAACAAAAGCCGGCTGGTAGTCCAGTTCCGTCATGGACAGAGCCTTTTGTTGCGCTACAGACAATACTTTTTCGATCAATCGGTGTTCGATCATCAGGAGTCCGCGCGGTTTCATTGCCTTCACCTCCATAAAAACAGGTTGTCCCAAATTTGAAGAGAAAACGACTTCTCGACATCCTCCGTCTTATCCACAGTCTGCCGGACCGGCGTTTCCGGGTGATGAATTCGAGGACACCGGATTATCGTGTAGCACAAAAACGCGGCAGGACAAAACAGGATTTTTGGCGCAGAACTATCGCTTGACAAGCAAAATCATACCGCCTATAAATTCGGCACGAAAAGGGCGCTGGCAAAAGTCCGGCCCTTCAACCTGCCAGGGCAGGCAGTTGCCCGGCCCGGGAGAAATGAGGAATTAGAAATGGAGAAAGAATACCAGATCGGAACCTTTTGCAAGGAAATCAAATGCCGTAAACACAAGGCTCTCGAGGGACTCGACGGAAACGCCTATCTCAGAAAGAAACACGTGCATTGCGCGGATTGTGAAGCCTGGAAATTCTTCAACTGGGTGAAGGACAAGAAATTCCGTATCGTTCATTCCCTGCCCCAAATGTCGAGCAAAGAACTCGCCGCAAGACTCAGAGGCCTGGACATCGTTCGTGTTGAGGATTTGACGGAAGACGAAATCATGTGCCTGTAGACCAGGGAAGACTTCGGGAGGTCACGGACAGACGTTTACGGGAAAACTCCGGAAAATTTCGGATACGCCCGCTCCGACCGTTCCCCCAAAACAGCTGTTCATGAAATTTTGCGCCTCCTCTGCATGCCGGAGGAAGCGACAACCGCCGTCCGCATGCGTTTCAAGCCGAAAAGCCCGGCAGGGCCTGGCCGCCGGCGTCTCTGAAAATCAGCAAGCCCTGTGAGTCCGGCTCTGGCGCGGCGCAAGCTCCGGAATGCTCTTCATCACCGGCTATTCTCGCATTCGCTGATCTTTGATCTTTCCGTGGATCAGATCAATATCCGCTTCAAAACAGGGACATTCTAAAGACACATGATTTCTTCTTCCGTCAAATCCTCAACACGAACCGGATCAATCCCCTTGATCATGGCGGCCAGCTGCTTGTTGGAGATTTCGGGCCAGGTATGAATAATGCGCCATTTGTTGTCTTTCGCCCAGATGAAAAATTTCCAGGCGAGGCATGTCTTGCAGTGCGCCTTCTTTTTCTTGAGGTATGCCTCTGCGGTAAGTCCCTCAAGCTCTTTATGCTTGGGGCACTTCACCTCGATGCAATAGGTCCCCGATTTGTATTCTTTGCTCATGGATGCTCCCTCTTTTTTTCCGCTGCCGGCCGATGCCGGATACGAAACAGTTAACAGGCCTGTTGAATTCCACGGACACCCTGTTTTGGAGTAAAACTATAGGGTGTCCGTTTTGAGTTGTCAAGCAATAGTTTGGCGAGGCGTTGGACAACGGCGGAAGAGGCCGGCGCGGCCGCCATCGATCCCTTGAATCCTTTACCGCGCTTACTCTGCAAGGCCTTCCTGGAAGGCGTTATGAATCATTCATGACCAGGGAAAAAATCTGTTTTTTCATTTTCTCCGTATAGGTGGAATAATCAAAAGCCTCCTGATCAATGAAGTGCTGGAAAATACCCCCCTGGATCAGGGAAACAATGGTGACCGACGTAAAGCGCACATCCCTCACCGTAAACACTCCCTTGGCCGCGCCTTCCAGAAGAATGGCCTCAATCTCATCGCGGTAGCTCTGAAAAAGCTTCACCATCGCCTGACGCAGCCGCTTTTTTCGGTTAATCTGGGCCAGAAAATCAACCAGTACGCTGAAATACGCTTTTTCCTTATGCACCAGATCAAACGCTTCGTTGCAGAAAGCCAGGAGCTTCTCCCGCGGATTTTCCAGCGCTGAAAGCGCTTTGCTCAGATCATTCTTGAGATTGACGTTCATTCCCTTCAATAATTTAAACAGGAGATCTTCTTTGTTCTTGAAGTAATAGTGGACCAGCCCCGTGGAGAGGCCGGCTTCCCTCGCGATGTCCTTGATGGTGAAATCCGAATAGCCCTTTTCACCGACCACTTTGTACGCCGCCCGGGTCAACTGGACCCGTCTCAGATGGATCAAATCATTTCTGTTTCGTTCTTTCATCACATTCCTGCAGGGAGCAACAAATCTTATTTTTCATTACACCCGATTTTTGATCCGCCTTACGAATGACCGGAATTTTCCGGCGCATCCGTCAACAGCTCTTTTTAAGCAGATCTCGTCTTTATGGGCAAGCGAGCATAGGAAAACTTCACCTTGATGTCAATGAAATATTACCGCAACAGGAAGAGTGATCGCGCTTTACAGTGCCTTTTCGTTGACAGGCCTGTTCTTTCCTCATATAGTGACCGCATATCAAAGGCACGATGCCTTTTGCGCACAAGGGAGAAAACCGGACATGATTCCTTTTCGGAAACCGCTGCTCAAAACCCTGAAAGCCGCCACTGCTTGCTTCATCGCTGTTGTCCCTTCCCAGAAAAGCGTGGTGCTTGAAGGACCGGGAAGCATTCGAAAACTCCCTGATCTGATGAAAAAACAAAATATTGAAAAACCTCTCGTGATCACGGATCGTGTGTTGATGGAAAAACATCTCCCCGCCGGCCTTTTGGAAGCATTCAAAGCCGCCGGCATGCCCTGCGCGGTCTATGACGGCGTGCAGCCGAACCCTTCCATTGAAAATGTCGAGGAAGCCTACGATCTGTATGTAAAAAACGGCTGCGACGCCGTAGTCGGTTTCGGCGGCGGCTCGCCCATGGACTGCGCAAAGGTGGTTGCCGGAAGAACGGTCAGGCCCCGACGGACCACCGAGCAATTGAGGGGGTATTTCAAAATCATGCTGCCGGTCCCGAAGAGACTTCCCCGCATTGTCGCCGTGCCGACCACCGCCGGAACAGGCGCGGAAACCACCAGCGCAGCGGTCATCACCGACAACGGGAAAAACATCAAGTACACGGTGAACGATTTTCTTATCCATCCGCACGTCATCGTGCTCGATCCGGAGCTTACCCTTGGCCTGCCGCCGTTCTTCACGGCCATCACCGCCATGGATGCTCTGTCCCATGCTGTTGAGGGCTACATCGGCGGCGCGCACTGCAAGTTCTCGGACGCCTATTCGGAAAAAGCGGTCCGGATGATTTTCAGCCATATCGACAGAGTGTATAAAAACGGCGGCGATTTGGAAGCGCGCGGTCAGATGATGCTTGCCTCCTATTACGCCGGCATCGTCCTCAACCGCGCATTGACAGGCTACGTCCACCCGTTCGCCCACAAGATCGGCAGTATGTATCATCTGCCACACGGACGGGTCATTGGCGCGGTGATGCCGCTGGTTCTTGAATTTTACGGCCGGACGGTCAGCCGCCGCCTCGCCCGTCTGGCCGATGTCATCGGGGCCTCAAAACCCGGAATGAGCCTGCCTCAGAAAGCGGCCGCCTTCATTGCGTCCCTTCGCGGCTTTAACCGCGCCTACGGTATCGGCGCGGCCATTCCGGAGCTTCGGGAAGCGGACTTTCCGGAAATTGCGGAATCGGTGCACAGGGAATGCATCCCCTATCCGGTTCCCGGAATCATGAACGACAGAGATGTTTTCAGAATTCTAAAAACATTACAGGGGTAAACCGGCCGTTTAGGAAGGCATTTGGCCGTGCAGGCAGACGCGGACGGATAAGGTAACAGATCGTGTCTATGCGCCGCATCAATAAGAGCTGCGCTGGCGCTCCTGCCAATACCGGAAGAACCGGTTCCAGAAAAGACCGGTCCAGCGATGCAGCGACCTGCCCCGCCGGCCGCCGAAGATCAGCCAGCCCAGCTTGCGGTGGTATTTGGCCAACCGGCTGAAACGGGACAGCGACACGTCCGCTTTTTGAATGGACCAGCATCGGGGTGCGCAAACGAAAGGCCATATTCCCGAAGAAACCTTGAGCGTTTCCAGTGCCGCCAGGCTCGCCGCAAGCCATGCCACGGCGCAAATCTGAGCCAGCGGGCGCCCGCCCCGAAAGTATTCCCGATACCATTCCATCCGCCAGCCGCCGGCCGTGATGAAATGGTACTGGGCGCATTTGAATTCCGGCGTGCGCACGACATCCGTCAGTTGTGCGTAATCCAGATCGGGGATACCGAAGCAATCCTCGAGCGTGCGCGATTCGGGGGTAAACACACTGACCCAGCCCATGACGCCGGAGGGCATGCAAAGAACAGCGGTCTTGCCGTTTTTTCTCGCGGCGCGGAAAAGCATGACACTGTAAGCCAGGTCATCGACGGCGGGAATGATAATGTCCGCACGGGTCATCCACCCTTCCAGGGCCGCAGGCGGGGGAAGGGTCGGGGAAACGTCAACCGATATTTCCGGGTTAATGGATTTCAGAACTTCCGCGATCACCGAAACCTTGTTCCGGCCGAGGACATCGGTAAAGCAGCAGGGTTGACGATTCATGTCCGAGGGTTCGTAGGCGTCCTGTCCGATCAGGATAAAATGCTCACACCCGGAACGGGAAAGAAGAACGGCCAGCGTTTCCCCCACACCGCTGTCGCCGACGATGAGGATCCGTGTCTTTTTGATCCGCTCCTGCTGGGCCGCGGAGAAAATGCCGTAATTTCTGTTGAAAAGCGTCGTATAGCCGGGTTTGGCGTCCATTGTCATGCGGAATCCTGGTGGTTCTTTCGCAAGCGGCGGAAAAACCGCCACCACAGGTTTTGCAAGCCTTCCAGCCCCGGACCCAGCCGTGTCTGAAAAACGTGCCAGAGAAGCCTCCTCTGCCAGACAAGCAGCGTCTGGACATACGGTCCGTTGACCCGCTGGATCCGGATGCGGTTTCTCGTAATCATCCAGTATCTCGGAGCGACGACGGGTTTCCACTGTCCGGTCAGATGTTTGACAACCTCCAGGGCCGCAAGGGATGCGCAAATCCAGACGGAAGGACAAATCTGGGGAGGCCGGCCGTCATCCTCAATAAACGCCCGGTAGGCTTCCATTCGCCAATCCGCCCGAAGAGGAAAATCGTACGTGCCCAGCCTATACTTCCGAACCTCAAACAACCGCTTCAGCGCTTCGTATGATTCGAGCCGGGGCACACCTTCTATTTCTTCCACCGTTGGACCGTCCGGGGAAATCATGCATACGTTTGCCCAGGTCCCTGATGGCACAGCCAGCAGTGCGATCCGGCCAAGCTTCTGCGCGTCCCGGAAAACCATGATGCTGAAGGCAAAATCATCGGCGGCCGGAAAAACCATGTCAACCCCGGGAATCAGGGAAGCGATCCGGGTGTGGTCCAGAAGCCGGTCGTGGATCTCGACTACGGCATCGGGATTGATTTTTACGATCTGCTCTCCGACCACTTGCGCTTTGTTGCGTCCGAGCGTGTCGGCAAAGCAGGCAATCTGCCGGTTCATGTTGGTTGATTCATAGTGGTCAAAATCCACGAGAACGAAACGGCCCACACCCGAGCGGGCGAGGATGATTGCGACTGTGCCGCCGATTCCCCCGCAGCCCACGATAAGAACGGAAGCCCGGCGGAGTCTCTCCTGACGGGCTTCGGAAAAAATCCCGTAATTTCTGGCAAACAGATCTTCATAGGACGGCATGGTCATTCCATGAAAAGTCTTTTCTTCTCTGACCATGATCCCTCTGACGGATAAACCTCAAGCGTTGTGAAAAATTTTGACCGTTCGTCTTGCCGGGCAACCTCGGACTGAACGGCCGCGCCGTTCCACCTGGAGACGGTCCTCAGAGGTCCAGCAGTCGATTCACTTCCGCATGAAAAATATCTTCATCCGCGTAATGGATGGTTTGCCAGCCCTTCTGTCCCGCCCGTTCGATATTCCCGGGATCATCGTCGATGAACAAAATCCGCTCCGGAAGAATTTGCAACCGCTTGGCAATATCGTCAAACAGGGTCGCGTCCCGTTTGCCCTTGCCCATGTGGTAGCTGTTGAAGACATGATCAAACTCCTGAAAAAAATTCATCCGGGCATTCAGTTTGTCCAGCATATCCGTCTGATCGCTCAAAATGCCGACGACAAGTCGCTCCGATTTCAGCTTTCTGACCAGCTCCATCATCCGCTCCCGCAAGATGAAGCGGGACAGGATTTCATCCCGCAGGAGAGCGTAATCCCCCTTGATGCCGGTCTTCCGCCGTATGGCGTCCCAGTAGCTGACTTCCGAGCCTTTTCCCAGAATGTAACCCGTCTCATAAACTGTGTCGGCCGCAATCATCAGCAGATCCGCAGCTTTCAATCCGTTGGCGCGGGCGATCGCCTGCAAACCTTCTTTCCAGCCTTCCTCCGCCAGCACGCCGCCGAAATCGAACAGTACGGCGTCCACTGGTTTCTCCACCACGATCGATTGCCGCAGCAGATTCATCACCGCCGGATAGATGACCGGATCCCTGCCCGCCCTCGGCCCCGCCACGTTGAGGACACGGATGCTGTTCTCTCGAAGCCAGGAAACCAGGCTTTGGGCCGCTTTTTCCAAAGATGTTTCTTTCAAATCGATGGGAAGACAGGGCCGGTTGTGCCTCCGGGCGAATTCCAGCGTCAGCGCCGATCCGGCGACCGGAAATCCATGCGTGACAATCACCGTGCCGTCGGCGTCAAGAACATTCTGCTCCGTTCTTTTCGCATAGTCCTTCGTCGGCATTTCTTTGAGTTGATAGGCAGGATCGAGGGCGCCGTCTTCCGTTTTTCTCCCGCTGGGAAGCCAGCCGCCGTAGGAAATATGGCGGGCAATGGCAAAGTCCAGAGCCGCCCGATCCGCGCCGGTCTGACCCCCGGAAATGATTTTGTCGATTTTATACCGCCATATTGTTTCCCTGCTCATGCTGAATCACCGGCAGCGGCCGGTTTCTGCGCGGGCGCCGGTGATTTCATTACGATGGCGTCCACCGGGCATTCCCGACTGCAAAACGCGCAGCCGATACAGGCTTTGGGATCCTTCAGATACGGAAAAGCGTCCACGCCTTTGTCGCGGGGAACATCCGACATCGCCAGGCACCCCGCCGGACATGCGTCAACACAAATCGTGCAGGCGATGCAGGCCTTCAGAAGAACCTCCGGCCGGGGCCACTCGGAGCGCTTGATCATCGCGCACGGAATCCCTGCCGCATCCAGCAGGGCAGACTGTGGGCATATCCGGCCGCAGACGCCGCATTCGATGCACAAGGCCGCGTCGATCGTATGGAGCTTCTTTTTTTCGCCCGAGATGGCGTCCGCCGGACACAGGCGCACACAGGCGCCGCAACCGTTGCATTTTTCCGTGATCGTGTAGGCCATAGGTAACCTCTTATTGTATTCCCAGTTTGCGCAGGGTTTCCTCTTTGGGCTTGCCGGTGGCCGCATCCCATCCGAATTCTTCCCAGTAGCCGGGCGCAAGTTTTTCAATATCTACGAACCTTCCCTTGTTCGCGCCCCGCTTTTGGGGCGGATTACCCAAAGCGCGGCCGCTGATGAAATTGTTTCTCGGCTCAATGCCGTGTTTGACGTTGAAAGCCTGCTTCAGCGTCTGGATACGCTCGCCGATGGTCATGTAGTCTTCGGGGGTCAGCCGCCAGCCCGTCGCCGCGTTCAGCCAGTCGAAGGTCGGAACTCTTTTGGCTCCGATGAAAAGGCCGAACATGCACATACCCGCGCCGTTGGCCAGGCTCATGAACTTGCTGCACGCGGCGGCCGCCCGCGCCTTTTCTCCGTCGATCGCATACTTGCTGTTCTTCGTGAAAAGCGGGGCAGGCCTGGGAACCCCTTTCACGCGCTTCCACAACTGAAACATTTCGTAATACAGATGGGCGCCCAGCGTGTGACGGCCCGGCGTCGGCTCCAGACTGTAGTGGACATTGAATCCCGGATCGTTCCGGCCGTCGTGCATCGCCGGCTCCTGACCGCCGGCGTGGACGGCGCAGGCTTCCGATCCTTTGCCGATTTTTTGAGCGGCAATTTTCGTGCCGTCGGCCAGAAGATCGCCGATGCCCTCCCGGTCGACCATTTTCCGGAGGAGGGAGACAATCGCCTCCGCATTTCCCCATTTCAGATCCAGACCGCCCGTGTCTTCTTTGGTGAGAATGCCCTTTTCGTAGCACTCGACGGCAAACGCCGCTGTTGCGCCCGCGGAAATCGTATCCATGCCGGCCCGATTGAGAAACTCGTTCAAGTAAAAGATGCTGTCCAGGTCCTCGTTCATGCACAGGCCGCCCAGCGCCAGAACCGTTTCATATTCGGGTTTGTGGGTATGGGGATATTTCCCCTTCGTGGCGCAGATGCCGCCGCATCCCACGGGACAGGAATAACAGTGGTACTTCACGATCTCCATGCTTTTAATAATGTCCGGATTGATGGTCCGGGATTTCGACATGGGAAAATCGCGATTGGAGCCGTCCCAGTTTTTCAGAGGTGAATCTCCCATTTCGACAGACAACTGGTTCATGCCTCCCGTGCCCCATTTCTTCAGAATTGTTTTGTATAAAAGACCGTCCTGGGGAAAAAGAACCGGCGTGATCCGCATGAAGGCGCCAAGATATGCAAGAACGCTTCCCGGGGGAAGGGTCAGGGGAAAATTCACCCATTTGTTGCAGTGCCGGCTCAGCCGTTTCATTTCCGCCGGATCGTGCGCGCCGATTCTCTGAACGCCGTCGAGAACAACCGCTTTGAGTTTTTTGACGCCCATGACGGCGCCCAGACCCGACCGGGCGGCGATCCGGCCCTTGTCGCTGCAAACGCCGGAAATCAGCGAAAGCTTCTCGCCCGCGGGGCCGATGACGGCCACGGCCGCTTTTGGACCGTATTGCTTTTTGAGCGCTTCTTCCGTCTCGACGGCGTCGAGTCCCCAGAGGTCCGCTGCGTCTTTCAGAGACGCTTTGCCGTTTTTTACATACAGATAGACGGGGCCGGAGCTGATGCCGGTAAAGAAAATGGCGTCATAACCGCAATGTTTGATGGCCGGAGAAAAGGTGCCGCCGCAGTTTGCGTCGCCCCAGCCCCTGGTAAGCGGCGATTTTCCCACGAGCGTCCAGCGGCCGGAAAAGAGGCTGCCGGTTCCCGTGAGAAAGCCGGAGCAGAAGCCGAGGATGTTGTCCGGGCCCAGCGGATCGGCGCCCGCAGGCATCCGGTTATACAGGATATAAGCGCCCAGCCCCATGCCGGACAGATACTGTTCATAAACCCGGTCGGGGATTTCTTCTTCCGTCATTGTCCGGTTGGACAAATCCACCATGAGGATTTTTCCCATGTAAGGTCTGTTCATGAGGGCTCCCTTTCGTTTTTCAGCCTTTTTTCACGCGAGTCCTGTCCAGGGGCTTTCCTTCCCAGGCTGCCTCCAGAACCATTCGATTGTCCTCGAAATCCGTATCCTCCGGATTATAAATGGACGCTCCGTCCAGCAGCGCCGCGGCGGCGATTTCCGGCAGAACGTCACGGGGCACCGACAGCTTCCCCTCCCGATCCCTGATCTCCTGCAAACACCTGGCGTGCCGGCCGCCGGTGACGGCGTGAAGATCTTCATTGAGGCCGCGGATCAGGGACACGACTTTTTCCGCCCGCCGCTCCGGGGGCGTGGCCAGGTAAACCTCCTCGCCCGCCATGGGCAACAGCAGATCCTCCATGACCCCGCCGCGCTTGTGCATGTTGTATTCCAGACCGTAGGGCAGCAGAATCGCCATGCAAAGGCCGTGGGGAACACCGCAGACGGAGCCGGTTGCGTGACCGAGATTGTGAACCAGTCCGACCATGGAATTGGAAAAGGCAATGCCCGCCAGACAGGCGGCAACGGCCATGGCCAGGCGGCTGTCGCGGTCTTCCGGGTTCTTCGCGGCCAGAGGCAGATACCGGTAAATCATGCCGACGGCGGCCAGAGAATGGGCGTCGCTCAGCGGGTTTTTCTGAAGGCAATAGTAGGCTTCCACGGCATGGCTCATGGCATCCATGCCGGTCATGGCCGTGATGAAGGGCGGCATGGTCAAGGTCATCCGGGAATCGAGCACGGCAATGTCGGGCAGCAGAAAATAACTGGTGAAAGCCATCTTCAGATGCTTTTCATGGTCCTTGACAACAGCCACCTGAGTCACTTCCGAACCCGTGCCCGCCGTGGTCGGCACGGCAATCAGGGGCTTCAGACGCCGATTCAATGCTCCGGCGCCGCTGAAAGCCATCAGATCGTCGGCGTTTTCTGAAACGACGATATTGACCCCCTTGGCCGTATCCATGACGGAACCGCCGCCGACAGCCAAAAGAGAGTCGCAAGCATGGTCCCGGTAAAGACGCGCCAGCCGGTTGACGACCCGGAGATCTGAATCGGGGGGAACATCATCGGCAACAAGGCCTGCGGCCACGCGGTCCCCGATCGCCCGGGAAACGATATCGATGAGGCCCGCGCCGGCAATCCCCTTGTCCGTAATGATCAGGGGTTTTTTCGCACCCTTTTCGATCAGCAGATCCGGTATTTTTTCCAGGGCGTCATGACCTGCAACGATTTTTACGCGACAGCAGAATTCATAATAATCCGGCAACAGCATCGGAATCACCCCTTCCTTTCCGGTCTTCCGTTGGCCACCCGTTCGACAACGCCGCACAGATAACGTCCTTCTGCATCCGCGCCCAGAACGTCCAGAATTTCCTCTTTCCTGTAGCCGGAAACGCCCGCCTCCGCGAGGCTTTTCGGCAGATCTTTTCCCAGGGCGTTCTGAAGTTCTTTCAGAAGGCGGTTCAGCAGGTCGCAAGCGGCCTCTGCCCGCTTCCCGGCAGGCGTCCGCGCAAACGCATCGTCTCCGGCCAGAGGTTGAAAAAGGGCCGCCAGGTCATATTGGCCCTCTTTGAGATAATCTCCCAGAATATGGGGCAGGCACATGGCCATGATCACGCCCTGGGGAATACCCAGCAGATCGTAAAAAACCTGCCCGAGTTTGTGGAGTCTGCCCGCCGCCGCGTTGGAAAAGGCGCAGCCGGACATCGCAGCCGCATTCAACAAGGCGAGCGCCGCTTTTCGATTGCCCGGATCGGCAACGGCGACCGAAAGATTTTCCCTGACAAAGCGGATGGCGGCGAAGGAATAGGCTTTTCGAAACGGGTTTTGATCCGCCTGAATGTGCGACTCCACCGCGCGGCCCAGCGCGGCAATACCCGCCGCGGCCATCCCGATCGAACTTTTTCCCTTTGCCAGGCGCGGATCCAGAACGGCCAAGACGGGCGCCAGAGATTCAGAGGAAAACACTTTCCTTCCCAGATGGGCGAATCGCGACGTTTCCAGGCCGTCAGCGCCGGCGGCCGGCGCGACCACCAGCGGCAACAGGCGGACGCGGATGGGCGCTTCCGGCAGAAGCTGCCGCACGTCCGGCGTCTTCAACGAGACCGCCAGGTTCAGCACCTTGGCAACATCGGCGGCTTTTCCTCCACCCAGGGCAATGACGGCATCGTACTTTTTTTCCAGGCAGAGGTTCTTCAGGTGATCGACGAGGCCAAGATCGGCTGTTTGAGTCACGTTGTCGAAAAGGCCCAGCGTCATTCCCGAATCGCCAAAAGCGCTCCTCAGAATTTTCACGGCCTTCCGGCCTTCGGTCCCGGCGGAGGCAACAACCAGAGGCCTCGCGGCATTGAGACCGGCCAGTTCCACCGGCAGGTGCGAAAGCGCCTTGTTTCCGGAATTGGTTTTGAACGGACAGGTAAATACAAAACCGGCTGAAAGATCCATGGGTTTTTCCTTTCGTCAGATGCCTAGCAGTGTACGGGTATAGACGCCGATCCGCCCTCCGAGCTTACGGCCCATCGACCACCAGGAGGGGTATCGTTTCACCGCCAGAGAGGCGATGATTTTGGGTAGGAGGTAAACCTCCACGATGTTGAGAACCCGGATAACGGAAAGGGCCTGCGGAATCTCGCCATCGACCATCAGGCGGTTGCGGGCCGTGGATAAAGCAGTGCTTTCCTGAAAAGACAAAAGAAGAAAGGCGGCATCGATGCTTTTAATGATCAGCCGAACATGAACGCGCCGGCCCTTCGGATCGCCGCCGAGATACTTCACCCTGCCTTGTTCCTTGCCGATCACCATTCGGGGGTCGTTGGGAATACATCCCAGGGAAAAAGTGAAATCGTCGGGGAGCGAATCGAATTCCTCTTTGACCTCGCGATCGACCCGGGCGGCGGCCTGAACGGCCCGGCCGGTGAACCACAGAAAAATCGCCACATACGCCCGCATAAGCGGCTTGGTCCCGGATGGAACGTCTTTGATGATGCTCATCCTCCGATCCTCCTGTTTGATGGGTTTTTTCTTTTACATCAAATTCCAGGCTGTGTCAAAACCATCTCTCACAGCCTGGGGAATACGGCCGACCTTGCGGGCGTCGCCGATGACGCAGAGTCTGGGAAAGTGAGATTGAAGCGCAGCGGCCAGCGCGTTGTTGCTTTGCACACCGACGGAAAGAACAACGGCATCGGTCTTCTCTTCGCGGCGTTTGCCGCCGGCGGCGCTTTCCAGAAAAATGGCGTCTGCCAAAATTTGGACCAGTTTGTGGCCGGTGATAAAGTCCGTTGCGTACGCTTTCAGTCGCGGGAGGATGTCGTCCACATGCTGAAGATGGACGCCCGGCGCGATCTGATCCATCATTTCCACGACCAGGACCCGGTTGCCTTCCTCCGCCAGTTTCTCCGCTGTTTCCAGGCCGGTCATGCCCGAGCCGATCACGGCAACCCGCTGATTTTTGACCCGGATCGCACCGTTCAGGATTTCCGTGACGGTGCAGACATGTGGAAGATGAACCCCCTCCACGGGCGGGACGACGGCTTTTGCCCCGGTGGCCACCATAACGGCATAGGGAGCAAAAGCCCTCACTAACGCGGGTGTGGCCTCCGTATTGAACCTGATTTCGGCCCCGTTTTGCACCGCGGCATGCTCCAGATCGGCAAAGCACCAGTTGATCTTTTCCTTTTTGGGGGGCTTGTTGGCCAGTTGGAGCTGTCCTCCCACGAAGGCGTTCTTTTCCAGAACGATGGGTTTGAATCCCCGCAAGCCCAGAATCTCAGCCGCGGAAAGTCCGGCTGGCCCCGCGCCGATAATGACCACCACGCGGCCAGCGCCGTTCTTCAGAGGATCGGCCGTTTCGCGTTCACGGCCAAGACGCGGATTGACGGCGCATTCCAGCGTCTCTCCCCTGGCGGCATTGGTCAAAAAGGACTCAAAGCACCACAGGCAGCTGATGCAGCGCCGGATGTCCTGTTCGCGGCCCAGGGCGGCTTTTCCCGACCAGGCCGGATCCGCCAGATGCGGGCGTCCCAGACAGACAAAATCCTGGCACCCTCCCTGAAGCTGCGCCTCGGCCTGCTCCGGGCTCCGGATCACATTGGCGGCCAGCACCGGTATCCCGACCTTTTCCTTGACGGCGCGGGCCAGATTCTTGCGCCATCCCGGTTCAAAGGAGGCTGGCTCCAGCCAGTAGTTCATGGTTTCATAGTTGGCCGAGGAAACATCGAGGGCATCGACGCCGGCCTGTTCCAGGCGCCTGGCAATCTCCACGCCCTGCGCCAGTTCAATGCCCAGGCCGGGCTTGCCGATTGAGCGGTAGTATTCGTCCACGGCCAGACGGACAATAATGGGAAAATCCGGACCGCAGAGACCGCGGATGCCGCGGATGATCTCCAGGATAAAGCGCATACGGTTTTCAAAGGACCCGCCGTATTCATCCGTTCGCCGGTTGGTGCGGGGGCTCAGAAACTGCTGGATGAGATAGCCGTGCGCGGCATGCAGTTCGACGCCGTCGGCGCGGGTTTGCTGAACGCGGCGCGCGGCCCGGACGAAGTCGCCGATCAGGCTTCGGACTTCCCGGTTCGACAAAGCCCTCGTTTTCTGTTTGGAATATTCGCAGGCTATGGCCGAAGGCGCCACAACGGCCGGCGCCAGGCCGGTTTTAGCAAACTTTTCCGCCGCGGGCACCAGCTTGAAAAAATGTTTCCAGTACCCCGGCCAGAGGCGGCCGATCCGTTCCATGAGAGGCCAGGACCCGATCATCAGCGAATTGCTCTGACGGCCGGGGTGGTGCAGCTGGCAGAAAATTTTTGTGCCGTGGCGGTGAACGCGTTCGACCATGCGGGCAAAGGGTTCGATGTGCCGGTCGGACGTCATGGCCAGCTGGCGCGGCAAGCCCGCGCCGTGACGTTCATTGACGCGCGTGATGCCGGTCATCAGCAGTCCGAGGCCGTTTTTCGCGCGTTCTTCATAATAGGCGATGAGCTGCTCGGAAGGGGTCCCGTCAAAATTGGCCATGCCCACTTCCAGGGGAGGCAGAACCACGCGGTTGCGCAAAATCACGTTGCCGATCCGGCCTTCTGAAAAAAGGAGTTGATAACGCATGTCCCGTCCTTATGGTTGATCGACTCCGGCCCATGCCCATCGCCGCGCCCGTCACCAGAGCAACTTTGACTTTTAAATCCTCCGTGATCTTCCTCCCCGATGACGGGACGGTGTTTACAGCATTTCAATGGCTGTCGCGATGGAAACGCCTCCCCCGCCGCACAGCGTGGCGAGGCCCAGCGTCTTTTTGCGCTTCTTCATGGCATGAATGAGCGTCACCATAATCCGGTTGCCGGTTGCGCCGACCGGATGGCCCAGACCGATTCCGGAGCCGTTCACATTGGTAATTTTCCGGTTGATTTTCAGCTCTTTTTCACATCCCAGATACTGGGCGGCAAACGCTTCGTTCAACTCGATCAGTTCAAAGTCCTCCAGCTTCAGGCCGGAACGCTTCATCAGACTGCGAACCGCCGGAACGGGGCTCAACCCCATGAGCGACGGATCGCATCCGCCGTATCCGACCGCCTTGATTTTGGCCAGCGGTGTGAGGCCCAGCTCCTTCGCCTTTTCCATGGACATAATGACCGTGGCGCTGGCCGCGTCGTTAAGCCCCGAAGCGTTGCCCGCCGTGACCTTGCCGGTTTTGGGAATGAAAGCCGGCGAAAGTTTGCTCAAGTCTTCCAGGGTGATGCCGGGCCGGAAGTGTTCATCCTTGTCAAAAATCTTGGGCGGTTTGCCTTTTTTCTGCGGAATCTCGAGCGGAACGATTTCTTCGGCGAAATCCCCCTCCTTCGTGGCGCGCTCCACGTTATTGTGGCTGCGCAGGGCGACTTCGTCCATTTCTTCGCGGGAAATGCCGTACATCTGGGCGATAAATTCCGCGGTGTGCCCCATGATGTAGGGTTTGCCTTTATAGAGGTCATAGGGTATCCCGC
>JAAZHX010000128.1 GCA_012510495.1 Smithella sp. | reverse complement strand
TGTTAACGGACCTATGGTGTCTACCCCACCCACCAGGCCAACTGATTTCATATTTGAAGCGTTGTAAGTTGCCAGGAGGTCAGTCTTTGAGCTGGTTAGCCCCTGAGCAACCATCTCGGTACCGCTATCATCTTGCACGCCGGCGGCCTGCACGTAGGTGTCATCCGTGTCATCGGCGATGAATATTTGCGCTCCAGTCCAAGCCACATATCCATTAGGGTTTGGATTTGGGACCGCCGGAACTCCACCAGAATAGATTTTGGGATCGCTGTATATTTCGCTGCCTAACACATCGCTATAGAGCGCTATTGTGGCCGTAAAGCTGTGTTTATTGCCAAACGTAGGTTTTGGCACTGGATGCGTGGCATTGAACAGATAGGTCTCATTCGAGTCCCCGTCATAAGTTTTCAGTTTCAATCCTATTGGATTCGCCCCGCCTGAGATATCGACCTCGGACGGCCCTGAACCATAGTATCGCCTGATATGAACTGACATTTTCACACCTTTATAAATCTATATAAATCGCATTCACCCATATTCGTTACCTCATAAATAAAATTGTCAGAGGAATTAAAATCCACTTCCCCATGCCCGTCTGGAAATATTCGAAGTTCGGCCCGGAAGCCATCCTTTAATGGCACGGTCGACAGGGCAACTCTTCCAGGATCGTCCCAATGGCCTTTCTCCAGGGCCATAACATAGATCAGCTTGGGACCACTGGCAGCATCCGGGCCCTTCATCACTATTTCTATTCTGTCGGTGCGGAGAAATGCCGTGTATCCATCCGGCACCTCTGCTTCAAGGATCGCCTGAGCCGATAAGGTGGTTATGGGCTCTATTCTGATCTTATTCGCTGTCTGAAAAATAGGTTCATGGCTGCCGTGGTCTTCGGCACTAATCCACTCCTCCCACTCTTCGGATGGCACCCGAGCCATCCAGAAATGTGTATCCCAATCATGAATCATACTACACCCGCTCTTAATTCCTCGGCGATCATTGCCCGGATTTCTGGAGTATAAACTTTCAGGTCGAGTTCCACGGGGATCCGGATGGTCAGGTTCTCCATGTCCTGGACCAAGTGACCCCATTGGGTGTATGCCGCGTTGGTGTTCAGCTCGACGGTCATAACCACCGGATCGATGGCGATATCTGCGAAAGCCTCATCAATGTCCCGGAGTCCCCGAGATAGGCCGCTAATCTCCGATTCTATTTCGGCTATATTGGCCTTCATCGTCGCCAGATCGATGCTGGAAAGCTCCCTCAATCTGGCTTCGGTGGTAGTTTCAACGTTGACTTGAGCTGCTTTGATCTTCAGAGTCTCCGCTGTTGCTATATCGCCCGCAAACTCTGCTGATTCAAGTTCTGTCAGGTTCCCAAATTCTTCAGGGTTTGATCGGATCATATCATAGATGGCACCCATCGAATCACCGGCAAATTCGCCAGTGTAGATGGAACGTCTATCAATTTCTCGCCCACCTTCAGTTATCAAAACGATATCAGTAGAACTTTTTGTCGCGTTGCCAACTGCTGCTATACTAACACCACCGACATTCACCGTTCCGAATACTTCGCCGCGGGTGTCCTCCCATTTGGATCGGACGTTCTTGATAACGCCCTCATCCAAGCTTTGGTGGGTGGAATATTCCACTTTTTCGCCTATAGCGTGCCCTATCTGTTCGCCCAACGCACTCGCTGCTGACAGTGCGTCAGATTTACCGGCTTCAATAGTTTCTTTCGGTGCGGTTTTGAGACTTGAACTTTTTATACCATCGGCGGTCTCTTTCCCGATGTCCTCACCCCACACTCGGGCATTGACATCACCAAAGAAATCGAAAATACCGCCTGTTGCATCGGTCAACCCGCCTAGACCAGCTTCATCCAGCAATCCGCCTATGGCGCTGGCTGTACCACTGATGGCGGTGGGGATGGCATCCGTGAGACCTGTTATGATCTTGTCGTATACCTCAGACACTTTATCATATAGTCTCTGGAAAGCATCTCTCAAGTCATTTACATAACCGGATGCGGTTTGGAAGGTACTGGAATTCTCTATGATCTCTATGATTTCGGCCTTGATGGCATCAGCATATTTTCCACCGATCTCCCAGGCTTTGTTCAGAGCCTCGGATGCCAGAACCAACCCATCCAGCTGGAGGCCGGCCATTGTACCGACTCCGGACACTATAACACCGACGCTGGTTGTGAGTGGTCCCAGGGCGGTGGTGAGTGGTCCCCAAAGGTTTTCGCCTATCGTCCGAATGTCATTTAGACCGCCAGCCAACCCGCTGATCAACGGCGTGAAGGCTTCCAGTGGCGGCCCACCAATGTCAATCAGGATGGTGCTGATGCTGTTCTTCAGCTCCTGCATAGCGGCTTTTGCGCCTTCTGACCCCGCCTCAAATGACTTGCCTATCGATTCTCCCTTTTCTCCAGCCGCGACCACTTCATCAATTTTGCCCCGCCATTCGTCGGTATGGCCAACCATCTTCTTAAAGAAATCATCGCCGTATCCGCCACCTAGTATCCCGGCCGCTTTGGTTGCTTCTGCAGGAT
>JAAZHX010000044.1 GCA_012510495.1 Smithella sp. | reverse complement strand
TCCATCATCCAGCCCATCATCTGGGCGTTCGTTCCAACATCAGGCGCCGGAACATCCTGGCGGGGACCGATATTCTTCCACACTGCTTTAACATAACCTCGAACCAGTCGTTCTTTTTCACCATCTGAGAGGGTTGAAGGGTCAACATCCACGCCGCCCTTGCCACCACCAAGAGGGATATCAGCAACAGCTGTCTTCCAGGTCATCCACATTGAAAGGGCACGCACGGTGTCAGCCGTCTCTCCAGCAGCAAAGCGTAAACCACCTTTGTTGGGTCCGCGAACATCGTTGTGCTGCATTCGAAACGCCTGGAAAACACGCACATTGCCGTCATCCATACGAACAGGGATACGGAAATGGAATTCTCGCATTGGCCAACGCAGAAAATCACGCACCTGCTGGTCTAATTCGAGTTGATCGGCGACCTTGTCAAATTGAGCTTGCGCCATTTCAAAAGCATTTGTACTACCTGACATTAAACTCTCCTTTAATAATTAGGTTGGGATGGGTAAAAACAACAAAACAAGCACTGGTGAAAGCTGCTTGCATACGGTTGCTAATAAGGCTTCGATTTTTGATGAGCTCCATCTCATGCCTCAGGTTTTCTCAATTAACCTTATCCCAAAAACTGCCTTTGGTCAAGATGCCTTTTCGTTTTTAAAGGAAAAACCCGGCGAACCGGGTTATTTCTAATAAGAAGGATTCTATTTTAATTCCAGCACATAAGTAAATTCGCCGTTTTTCTCTGCCACTTTTACAAAGCCAAGATCCTCATACATAACCGGCACTCCGTGATATTGCCTTTCGGGATGAGCACTCCAGGTGAATGGCTTTCCAATCACCCGGTCAAACCCTTTTTCACGAAAATTATTAACTGCTGATTCTATAAGTTTGCTTGCCAGTTTCTGTCGGCGATATTCCGGGTGGATCAGCAAACAAACAATTAGCCCGGTCTTGCCCTCATAATTCTGAAAGTCTTGATCGTCTTTCAATAAGTCGTAGTTTTGCAGATCATTGGCATTTACCCAACCTACTGGTTTATCGCCGTCAAAAGCCAGTAAACCCTGCATTAAACCATTGCGGATGTTTTCTTGTGCAAGCAGCTGGTTTTGAGATGCACTGCGGGCACGCCATTGCTCAGTTGAACAATTAACATGATAATACTGACAATTGCAAAATTGCCAGTGAGGAGCATGGCTAAAATCCATTTGTTCCACGTAGCTGGTAAAGGTCTCTGCCATGTCGGGGGTTAATTGTTTGATTTCAATCGGCATCAAATTACTCCCATCTGTTTAATATTGCTTTGTTTTATCATATTATCAAAAAAACACCTTTAAGTCTATCCTTGGGTTTTGTTTTCTATGAAAACCAAAAGCGTCATCCATTCAGGCGTTTTATAAACCGATCCATCTTTTCAAGTGCCATTTCAATTTTTTCGTAAGCAGTCGCATAGGAAACCCGGGCATAGCCGATACCGGAAAAGCCAAAACTATTTCCAGGGACTATTGCAACGTGTTCTTCTTCCAACAATCTTTCACAAAATTCATCGTCATTTAAGCCTGTCGGACGCACATCCGGGAAGGCATAAAAGGCTCCTCTGGGTTCGATTGTAGGTAAGCCAATCGAATTCAAGCCTTCAACCACGAGTTTCCGCCTTCGGTCATATTCAGCCTTCATTTCCTGGATAAAAGG
>JAAZHX010000258.1 GCA_012510495.1 Smithella sp. | reverse complement strand
CCCAGGTCTTGTTCAGCCAGCCGGCGCATGTCTGCGTTTGGTTCCACGGCAAAAACTTTGATTCCCATCTCCAGCAGCTGCCTGGTTAGAATACCCGTTCCACTGCCCACATCAGCTGCCAGGCTGCCAGGAATTACCCCAAATTGGTCTCGTAAACAGGTAAACATTTCGCGAGAGTAAGATGGTCGGGATTGTCGGTAAACCTGTGCTTTTCCGCTGAATTTTTGGGTGTTGTCCATTTCAATACTCCTTTACGCCCAATCAAGCGCCGCCAACGAACTACTTCTTGTAAATATTTTCACCTGCGGTTGCAGATCTGTCTAATTTAGTGATATCATTGGGCGGACCACTGTTGAGGAAAAACATGCAAAGCCGTTTCCGAAACAGACCGGATTTTGTTTGACATTTGAAAATAGGTATGCTAAAATCTCGGCTACGTCAGCAACAGAACACAATGACGTGGCACATGCGGGTGTAGTTCAATTGGTAGAACGTCTCCTTGCCAAGGAGAAGGTCGTGAGTTCGAGCCTCATCGCCCGCTCTTTCGAGACTGATAGCTGAAGTTATCAGTCTTCTTTTTAGGCGACGTGGCCAAGTGGTAAGGCAGGAGTCTGCAAAACTCTCATCATGGGTTCAATTCCCATCGTCGCCTCTATCATACCTGTATAATGTGTAAATAAGGATGATCACAATTTTCCAGGAGGGGAGATGTCCAACAAGATATTTTTCGCAGTAGCTTTTTTTATTATTATTGCTCCAGTGATATCAGCGTGCGGTCCATCTCAAGCAGACATCGAGAAGGCAATCGCCCAGACAGAGACCGCCAAACCGACCTCAACTCAAACCAGCTTGCCCATCCCAATTCCAACAGCAAGAGCGACTGCAACACTCAAGATAACACCAACGCTAGATGTTGAGGCAAATAAAACAAATGCGTGTCAACAACTCGCGACCGGAATTGAAGAAAACCTTCCAGATTTATCCGGGGTCACTTGCACATGGTCTGGATCAGACATTAAATTTTCTGCAGCAATAACCGATGAACAATTCCGCGGCCAGCTTGACGATCGCCGTCACTTCCAAATTGTTAGGACCTTTGCGTCATCCATTTGGGGTGACTCAAGGCTTGCGTTTTTATTGGATGAAGAAACTAATCTTCAAATAATCACAATGTATGATATGGGACTTGACCAAATGCTATCAATTACCCAATCATCAACTATGGAAAAAATTGCAGATGGAAAAATTACAGAACTTGTTGAGTGGATATCAGAAGTAGAAATCACGAAAGCGCAATGATACTCTCATCATGGGTTCAATTCCCATCGTCGCCTCTTTTTATTTAATTACGTTGAACAGTTAAGCGGCTCATATCATCCTGAGTTTTTATTCACGCTCACTGCCATCTGCGTAGGGCGGGATTGGAAGCACTGTTACGATAATACTGCGGAAATCTTCGTATGCTTCCTATCCGCCATTGCCTTTGGTATGGATGGTGGATTGAGGACAGACCTTAGGATTGTGAGTCAGCGATTC
The DNA here is from genome assembly GCA_012510495.1 of Smithella sp. Classification (GTDB taxonomy): domain Bacteria; phylum Desulfobacterota; class Syntrophia; order Syntrophales; family Smithellaceae; genus UBA8904. The sequence goes on along the minus strand of JAAZHX010000258.1, from coordinate 131 downwards.
GGGTGTGCTCAATCTCGGCTTACAGATCCACCACCCATTCAAGACCCGCTGATGCGGTGCAACACCACTGCTATTACAAGCAAAATTCCCAAAATCCGGTGCATATTCGCCATCTTGCTGCGGCGCGTTTT
>JAAZHX010000084.1 GCA_012510495.1 Smithella sp. | reverse complement strand
ATCATCGAGGGCACGAACATCCGTTATGAAGTAAAGCAAGGCAAGAAAGCACCAGAAGGCACAATAATTCGCCGCAGAGGTGCTAAATGCATTTGTTGTGGTGCTCCAATAGAATTTGCCTATATCCGTGATGAAGGAACAGAAGGAAGAATCTCGGCGGTGCTACTTGCGATTGTTGGTGAGGCGCAAGGTGGTAGAGTGTTTTTGTCGCCTAATAAGGAGCAAGTAAAAGCTTCCATGACAAATATTCCTGATGATGTTCCAGAGAGCGACACTCCGTATAAAGCCCTGGGCATCAATGTCAGAGCATATGGTTTTAATCAACATAAGGATTTGTTTTCGCCACGCCAACTGATGGCTCTCACGACTTTAAGTAGTCTCGTAAGCGATGTTCAGGAGGAAGTCCAACGAAGTGGTGGTTCAAAAGAATATGCAATTGCTGTCAGCACTTATCTGTCATTCATCGTAGATAAGATTGCTGATATTAACTCAACCATGACAGGCTGGAATATAAACCGAGATGGCTTAAGGAATACATTTTCAATGCAAGCAATTCAGATGTCGTGGTCCTATGCCGAAACCAACCCCTTCAGCAATTCGACTGGGTGCATTGATAATGCGATTGACTGGATTGTTCGGTGTTTATACGCACTTCCAGCCTCGTCTGAAGGTGTTGCACATCAAGCAGATGCCCAGAGCAATCACTTGTTGAAGAATGTCATGGTTTCAACTGACCCTCCCTATTATGACAATATTGGATATGCAGATTTAAGCGACTTCTTCTACATTTGGATGCGTCAGTCACTTAAAGAGGCTTATCCAGATTTGTTTAGAACGATGCTTGTTCCTAAAACTGAGGAATTGGTAGCGAATCCGTTTAAGTTTGAGGGAAACAGTGATAAGGCTCGTCAGTTCTTCGAAGACGGCATGCTTGAGACTTTCAAGAACATTATCGGATATGCCAATAACAACACCCCTGTTACAGTTTATTATGCTTTTAAACAAAATGATGAAGATGAAAACAGCTACACAGCCTCGACAGGTTGGGAAACCATGCTGTCTGCAATCATACATGCAGGGTTTTCCATAACAGGCACTTGGCCGTTGCGCACGGAACGAGCTACAAGAACCCGTGGGGTAGAATCAAATGCTCTCGCTTCCTCCATCGTCCTCGTCTGTCGCAAACGCTTGGAGGACGCGCCGACCACCACCCGTCGCGACTTCATCAACACGCTCAAACGCGAACTGAAGCCTGCTTTGCATAAGCTGCAGCAGAGCAACATTGCCCCGGTCGACATGGCGCAGGCAGCCATTGGTCCCGGCATGGGCGTTTACTCCCGTTATGCTCAGGTTTTGGAAGCAGACGGCACTCCGATGAGCGTGCGCACCGCTTTACAGCTCATCAACCAGGAGTTGGACGTCTTCTTCAATGAGCAGGATGGCGAACTTGACCGCGAAAGTCGCTTCTGTGTTGAGCTTTATTCTCAGGCGGCTTTTAACGAGATCAAGTTTGGCGAAGCCGACGTTTTGGCACGCGCCAAAAACACTTCGGTTGATGGGCTGGCTCAGGACGGCCTTCTGCTCGCCGAAAAAGGGATCGTACGCTTGCTCACCCGTGAAGAACTGCCCGCCTTAAATTGGACCAAACTGCGTTCCACCTGGATGCTTACCCAGCAACTCACCAAAGCCATGGAAAGCGGCGGCAACCAAGCCACCGCAGCCATCATCGCCACCCTGCCAGGCGGCAGCGTGGAGCAAGCCAAGGCTTTGGCTTACCGCCTCTTCAGCATTGCCGAACGCAAGGGTTGGGCAAAAGAAGCTTTTGCCTACAACGCCTTGGTGAATGCCTGGAAGGACGTGCAAACTTCCGCGGCCGAAATAGTCGCAACTTCCCGCGACCCCAAACAGGGCAGCTTATTTGACACATAACCGTACATGGAGGAAAACGAAATGGCAGAAAACCATCTGAAGATTACACAAGGCTTCCGCTACTTATTGGAAGGCATGGCGCCCTACATTGCCCGCGAACTCCAAATCGAATTCGGCAAGAATTGGTGGAAAGAAGCCGTTATTGACACCCTCTATGAGGACCAAAAGCGAGACTTGCCGCTCAGCGGCACTTGGGCTGAAGTGGTTGATTCGCTTGACATCGGCCGTTGCCTTTTGCTCTTTGACATCCACTGGGCCAGAGTTTTCAGAAAAAAACTGTCTGTAGACCATCGCACCTGGGCAAAAGAACTCTATGGGTTCAGGAATAAAAACGCCCATTTGGGTGGAGAAGATTTCTCGGATGATGATACCTGGCGGGCACTCGACACGATGGCAAGGCTGAGTGAGCAAATTGACGCCGAAGGCGCAGAAGAGATCAGAGCGATCCTGCGGGAACACCGTTATGGCAGCGAAGAGGGCTCAACCGCCGTGATTGAGAACCATCAAACACCTGGCAATGGACGCAACGGGAAGAAAGCAGGCATCCTGGAGACCACACCGCTTAGCGGCTTGCTTTCCTGGCGGGAAGTGATGGAGCCGCATCCGGACGTTGCTCAGGGACGCTACAAGAACGCAGAATTTGCCGCCGACCTGGCGCAGGTTGCCCGTGGGGAAGGTTCCTTTGAATATCGCGATCCGGTTGAATTTTTTGCCCGTACTTATGTAACGGAAGGCATGGCCGGACTGCTGACCGAAGCGCTCAAACGCGTGAGCGGAAAAGACGGCGAACCGGTCATTCAACTCAAAACAGCATTTGGCGGTGGTAAGACCCACAGCATGTTGGCGCTTTATCACATGATGCGCGGCAATGTGTCGATCGAAAAACTACCCAATCTGAAACCCCTTTTGAACGCGGCTGGCTATTCCACCCTGCCAAAAGTGAATGTGGCGGTTGTTGTTGGCACCGCGTTGAACCCCAACAACGGCAAACGACCGAGCAAAATGCCCGGGATCACGATCAACACCGTTTGGGGCGAAATCGCCGCCCAATTGGCGGAAGCTAAAGGGGACCCCAGCCTTTATGAGTATGTTAAAGAAGCCGATAAGAAAGGCGTTTCGCCGGGTTCGGAAGCATTGAAAAACCTCTTTGACGCGGCTGCTCCCAGCATGGTGCTGATGGACGAACTGGTGGCTTACGCCAAGAAGCTTTATGGTGCCAGCGGACTGGCTGGCGGAAGCTATGATAATTTCATCGCTTTTATTCAGGAAATCAGCGAAGCAGCCCGGGCGAGCAAAAACAGCCTGGTGGTCGCCTCTATTCCGGAATCCGAGCTGGAAATCGGCGGTGAAGCCGGTAAGCAGGCTCTGGCTACCATTGAACACACCTTTGGCAGGATGGAATCGATCTGGAAGCCGGTTGCAGCGAGCGAAGGTTTTGAAGTGGTGCGCCGCCGGCTATTCCTCGATTGTAAAAATCCCGACATGCGCGATGAGGTCTGCCGGCGTTTTAGCCAGATGTACCTCGAAAACGCTTCGGATTTCCCCTCCGAAACCAAAGAAGTGGAATATCGCAACAGGATGCTTGCTTGCTATCCGATCCATCCGGAAGTTTTCGACCGTTTGTATGAAGATTGGTCTACCTTGGATCGTTTTCAGCGCACGCGCGGTGTGCTGCGCCTGATGGCAGCCGTAATCCATGAGCTCTGGATGGGTAACGATGGCGGTTTGATGATTATGCCCGGTTCTATCCCCCTGGATGTGCCCAATGTGCGCGATGAACTGACGCGTTACCTCTCAGAAGGCTGGAACCCGGTGGTTGATAGTGAGGTGGACGGTAAAAATTCGACGCCCTACCGGGAGGATCAGAAAAATCTGCGTTTTGGTCAGCAACTTGTTTCCCGCCGGGTAGCCCGCACAATCATGTTGGGGTCCGCGCCAACTGATCGGGCGCGCAACATCAAGGGCTTGGAAGCTAAACGGATCCGGCTGGGTACGGTTCAGCCCGGGGAAATCATTGCTGTCTTTAACGATGCATTGAGCAAATTAAACACATCGCTTACCTATCTGTATTCAAACGCCTCGGGAGACCGTTTTTGGTACGACACGCGGCCTACGCTGCGCAAAACCGTGGAAGACCGGGCAACGCAATTGCCCCTTTCGGACGTGGAATACGAAATAGAAAGCCGTCTGCGCAAGCTGAAAAAAGAGCCGCCGCTGGCTGGTATCCATATTTGCCCGGCAAGCTCACAGGATGTGCCGGATGAGCAAAGCGCCAGATTGGTCATTTTGCGCCCTGCGGATGTGCATAAAGAACTGAAAGCAAACGACAAGGCGATGGTGACCGTAAATGAGTTTTTGAACTTTAGGGGCAACTCCCAACGTATCTATCGCAACATGCTCGTCTTCGTGGCTGCGGATAAAGAAGCGATGGTCTCGCTGCAGGAAAATGTGAAATTGTACCTGGCATGGAAATCAATTAAAGAGGACAGCGTCGAACTAAACCTGGATGCGTCTCAAAACAGGGAGACAGAGGGAAACCTCAATCGCTCCAACCAGACTGTTGATGACCAATTGGCAGAGGCTTATTCCTGGCTTTTGGTGCCCTATATCGACAAATCAGCAGACACAAAGGAAATCGTTTGGGAGCGGGCAAGGATTGGTGGCGGCAGCGAAGGTGTCGTCGTAAAGGCAACCAGGAAGTTAATTCAGGATGAGCATCTGATTCAGAAGTGGGCTCCAACCCTCTTAAAAATGGAACTGGATAATCTGCTCTGGAAAGATGCGAACCATATTTCGGTGAAACAATTGTGGGATTACCTCTCTACTTACGCTTACCTGCCAAGGCTGGCAAATGAGAGTGTTTTGGTTCAAACCATTCAGCAAGGCGTGAACTCTCAGGAGTTTTTTGCCTATGCAGCCGGTTTTGATGGTGAACGCTATCTTGATCTGAAACTCAACCAATTTGTTGGCTCGGTGGATCGTTCTGGCTACCTGGTCAAAGTTGCGGTGGCAAAAGATCAGTTGGCAAAGGAGAGGGCTGCAAGGGAACAGGAAGAGGCTGGTGGCGTTTCTATGCCTGCTACTCCACCTGAGCCAACCGGAACTGAGATGACAGGTGAGGTAGAGACGACTGGAGAGAGCCCAGTTCAGCCTCAGGTTAATAAAACCCGATTTTATCTTTCCACCAGGCTGGATAACACCCGAATCAATCGGGATGTGCAGAAGCTTTTGGAAGAAGTGATCAAGCATTTGTCTGATACCCCCGGAGCGGAGGTGAAAGTTTCTCTGGAGGTGGAAGCCAGTTCGATGCTTGGATTTTCGGCAACTACGGTCCGCACCGTCAGTGAAAACAGCCGCACCTTGCGGGTTGATGATTTTGGATTTGATGATTAAATGAAAATGAAAAAACCAGAGTTTAGAGTACTCTGGTTTTTTCTTAGTAGCGGGGAGCGGATTCGAACCACTGACCTCCGGGTTATGAGGGTGGAACCTGAAATCGT
>JAAZHX010000324.1 GCA_012510495.1 Smithella sp. | reverse complement strand
TTTTTCAAAAAAAAAAACGGATTTCGGACTTGACAATCGACGGGAATGTCGCTATCTTAAGGCATGAATAGTGAGGCTTTCCGAAACGTTAGCGCCAGAACGGTTCTGCCGCGTTTCGGAGGGTTTTGCAAGTGGCTCGATTGACTGCAAACCGACTCATAACCTCTAAAGCAGCCGTTGCATTCTCCTCACGGATTACGATGTTAGGACGCAATCTTGTCGAAATGAATCTCTTGCCCAGAACATCATCAGCATCCAGAATGTCGTCTTGGATTTGTTGAATCGTAAGCCGATCACCAGAATTCTTTTTAAAGGGTCTGACAGGTTCGCAGTATGTAAGTTTTGCGGGAACAGATACCAACTCGCTTTCCGGGTATCGAAGGGCTGTTAATTTCCCTCCAAAGACACAGCCCGTATCAACATTAATGGTATTGTTCAGCCATTCAGGTTCAGGAACAGGCGTATGTCCGTAGACCACCTGTCGAACTCCTCTGTATTCCGCTGCCCAATTAATACGTTCCGGTAATCCGAATTCATCCGTCTCCCCGGTCGTTTCTCCATAGAGGCAGAATTCCCTGACTTTACCTGAGCCTCTGCCCTGCATTTCCTCCTTTAAACCGGCATGAGCGACCACTAATTTACCGCCATCAAGGAGATAATGACTGACAAGGTTATCAAGAAATATTATTGCTTCTTTCTGAAAAACACTCCTTTGCTCATCGGGAAGGGCTTCCATTTCTGCAATCGTTTCTGCCAGACCATGTTTGAGCTGGACATCTTTTCCTTGCAGTTTTCGCATGAATTTAATTTCATGATTGCCGGGAACGCACAAGGCATTATCGGTTTTTACCATGTTGTAGACCAATTTGAATGAGCTCAAAATCCTGGGACCACGATCTACAATATCCCCAACAAAGACTGCTTTTCTCCCTTCAGGATGGCGATAATAGTGTCCATCCATCGCATTGTCGGGATTTTCAAGATTGACTTGTTCATAGCCGAGCTTTTCAAGAAGTTCGACCAACTCGTCATAGCACCCATGAACATCTCCAATAATATCGAAGGGACCATGTTCGTCGGATTTGTCATTCCAGAGAGGCTCCCTGACGACTTGTGAAACTGAATCTACATCTTCTACGGAATTAAAGACAAAGACGTGTCTAAAACCTTCCCGTCTTAAGCCCCTCAGGGAACGTCTCAACTGCATTCGATGCTGACGTATCACGTGGGGACCGAAATCCCGGTCTGGTCGTTCCTTATTTCTATTCTGACAGACGGCTTCAGGAAGGTCAAAAACAATCGCTACCGGCAGGCAGTGATAATCACGAGCCAGTCGAACCAACGGTTTTCGGGCTTCCGGTTGAACATTTGTTGCGTCGATTACAGTGAGTTTTCCGGCCGCCAATCGTTTGGCGGCAATATAATGTAACACATCAAATGCATCATTTGTCGCCTTTTGGTTATTTTCATTATCCGAGACCAATGCCCTGCAATAATCCGATGAAAGCACTTCAGTTGAAAGAAAATGCTGTCGGGCAAAAGATGATTTTCCGGAGCCTGAAGCGCCAATCATCACAACCAAAGCTAATTTGGGTATTCTGATTTCCATATTCTATTCTAAAGCGGTAAACACTCCCATTTGCGTTGGGCAGCCTACCCGTTCCTGTTCAGGACCAATTGACATGAAACGTACCTGATAGTCATATTTCTGTGTTATTGTTTCGCACCAATTCTGAAATTCTTCACGTGTCCACTCAAAACGATGGTCTCCATGCCTTAGTTTATCCGCCTCAAGGGTCTCCCAGACCACATTATATTCCTTGTTGGGAGTGGTGATGATTACCGTTTTCGGCTTCGCGAATTCAAAAACAACCCGCTCAAAGGCAACGAGCCGGGGCGGATCCATGTGTTCGATTACCTCTATGACAGTCGCCGCATCAAAGCCCTCAAAACGCTTGTCACGATACATCAATGAACCGTGTATCAGTTCGATACGTTTACGCTGTGTCGCTGGAAGATTATCTAAATGGAGTTTTTGACGGGCTATTTCCAGTGACCGAATCGAAACATCCATTCCCAGAATCTGCTCAAATTGTTTCTCTTTTAAGAGCAGCTTGAGAAGTTGACCTTCACCGCAACCGAGATCGATTACTTTTTTGACATCTGTTTCTTTCAAGACAGAAATCACGGTCTTCAACCGCTCTTCGTTGAGGCTGATTTCCCGTTCAGCTTCCTCTTCGGTCGATGCATTTTCTTCATCTATCTCAGATATTTCTTCCTCAACCAAACGAGCCAAGGCTTCTCTGGCAAGACTGGATCGGAATTTCAGATAACGCTTAGCGATAAGCTCTTTTTCCGGATGATGTGCAAGCCATCCCTGTCCCCTTTGTAGGAGCTTTTCGACTTCATCGCGACCGATGTAGTAATGTTTATGATTATCCAAAACAGGAATTAAAACATATAGATGTGACAGTAATTCTTTGACTGTCGTTGTTTTTTTCAATTCAACTGTATAATAGGAACTCTGACCCCATTCTTCATATTTCTCATCAAGACGATAGCCTTCAATGGACATTTCGTATCCCAATGGTTCAAACAGACGATAGAGTATTTCCTGACCGCCTCGGCTTGGAAGAACAGATATTTTTACGACCAAAGGCATTTCCAATTCAATCAATTCCGGACGATCTTTGCATTGTCCTTTTAGTGCAGAGCCCAATACCTGAGCGATAGCGACACTGACGAAGGAAGAGGCAACATAGGGTCGGTCATTGATATATTGTTCTAATTGAGTTCCACTAATTCGTTTTCTGCTGCGGATAATCTCTACAGGATCGATATCCAGAACCATTGCCATAGAACATTTATCTTCATTGGCTTCAGGGTAGAAAATATGCACCGTGCCAAATGCGAGATCGGAACTCTGGCATCGGATAGGGTTCTTATGCATAAGATAACCCAGGTCCGTAGCTGGTTTATGGGTTGTAGATATTGTCAGCAACATACTGAATCTCTGATTAGGTATTATTCTGCTCAAGAAATGATTATAGATAATTGATAATATTAATCAAGAATCCTGTGGTGCGAATCGAATATTTCTCAATGAATTACCTTGTTCAAATCTATAGATTTCAAGATTTTGCCACCTCAAACCTACTTCAACAGCGTCCCAAGCC
>JAAZHX010000123.1 GCA_012510495.1 Smithella sp. | reverse complement strand
TAACAGAGGTGTAAGGGTGGTAAAATCACAACTTAAAGAAAATGGGGAGTTCCCTGTTTTTCAAAATAGCTTAGTTCCATTGGGTTATCATTCATCCTGGAATTATCCTGCCAATTCTACATTCATTATAGTTGCCGGAGCTGCTGGAGAGATTGGCTTTTCTAAAATAAATTTTTGGGCAGCTGATGATTGTTTTGTTATTCCTGATTCAATAAATTTAAACAGTAGATTTGTTTATTATTTCTTACTCACCAAACAAAACTACCTTTTCTCAAGAGTAAGGAAAGCGAGTGTTCCTCGTTTGTCGCGTAATTTCATTGAAAATATCAAAATTCCCGTTCCACCTCTCCACATTCAGGAAGAAATCATCGCCATCCTCGATCGCTTCGAAGCTCTGGTGAGCGATCTCAAAGATGGCTTGCCCGCCGAAATCGCCGCCCGCCGCAAACAATACGAATATTACCGCAGCCAACTCCTCACCTTCAAACCCAAACCCCCTCACCCCCTTTAATTCCCCCTCTAAAGAGGGGGTTGATTGACGTAGCCACCCCCTCTTCACAGGCGCACTCTTTCCACCCCCTCTTCAGAGGGGGGTTGGAATAGCAGAACAAGCCACCCCCTCTTTAGAGGGGGGTAGGGGGGTGATAAAGAAACTTTCATTATTCCATAACCAGACCGGTCTACCTGTCTGTCAACTCAACCAACCTTTGATCAACCACTTCCCTGATCCGTTCACAAACCTCAAAGAAATTCCGATCGACCTCAAGGTTCGTGAACCGCAACACAATTAACCCCTGGGATTCCAGCCAAGCTGTACGAAACTCATCTTTCTTCAACCCCTCGTCATCAAAATGCTGCCCACCGTCAATCTCCACAACAAGTTTCGCCTTGTGACAATAAAAGTCGACAATGTAGTTTCCTAAAACCATCTGGCGATGCATTCGCACAGGAAAAGAATTCAGATATTGGTGCCAGAGTCGTTTTTCTTGTTTGGTTGCATTTTTACGTAGTTCGCGTGAGCGATCACGGAGGGGATGAGGGGACATGGGTTAAGTTTAATGGAAAACGAGGAATTGGGTGAAGATTTTATCACCCCCTTTAATTCACATGCTCTTTGCCACCCCCTCTTTAGAGGGGGGTAGGGGGGTGAGAGAGGAAGATGAACAAAAAGCCTTCTCTGAACAAGAGTCCGACAGGTATAATACCCCCTAGGGAGACTTCAACATGACCACTTACAACATCGTCGCCTCAACCAACGAAGCCACGGTCGTGGCAGAGTGCAAACCCAGCCCCTATGCCACCGAGACTTATCAGAGTGAAGCCGATCTGGAAGGCGAATTTATCAAACAACTCGAAACCCAGGGTTATCAGCTGATCGAGCTCGATAAAGAATCGACCCTGATTAACAATTTACGCCTGCAGCTCGAGGCGCTTAACCACATTAGCTTCAGCGACGATGAATGGCAGCGCTTTTACGGTGAAAAGATCGCTAACCAGCGTGAAGGCATCGTCGAAAAAACCCGCAAAATTCAGAGCGACCATATCCAGCTACTTCGCCGTGATGATGGAGATATGATCAATATCCGATTGATCGACAAACAAAATATTCACAACAACAAACTGCAGGTGCTCAACCAATACGAAGCTCCGGGCGGCAAGCACGCAGCCCGGTATGACGTGACAATCCTGGTTAACGGTCTGCCGTTGGTGCATATTGAGCTAAAAAGGCGCGGTGTTGCCATTCGCGAAGCCTTCAACCAGATCAACCGTTATCAGCGTGATAGTTTCTGGAG
>JAAZHX010000261.1 GCA_012510495.1 Smithella sp. | reverse complement strand
CATGGAAATATGGCATATAATAAAATGATCTCCGCGGGGAGTTATTTTTCTGCTCGTATTTAATATACCTATAAAGCGGCCGAAAGTCAATATGAAAATCTACATTCCGGCAGTTTAGTTTGTTTCATGGATAAATTAATATTGACATTCACATATGTTTTATGATATATTTTAATCGGCGTCATAGATTTAATCTATGAAAAGCGGATTGTAAGGGAGGATAAAACAATGAAGAAGGTTCTGGCTCTGTGTGTTTGTCAAGTAAAAAAGTGAGCGAAAGGGCTCCAAAAAGGTGAGCACCATCAGCACCACGTTGAGGGTTGTGAGCGAGACAGCGGGAGCCCCAACGCACACAATTAAGTGCGCGAACAGAGCGAGCCCTTTTGCAAGTGTTCGGAGCCCCAATGCTCACATTTTGGAGCCCCAAATGCCAGAGACAAACCTGCCGTGCTCAAAGGGTGGGAGCCTGGCAGGATGACGTAATGGGGAAGGACGAGCGCAGGAAATTTTCGCGGGGGTTTACATGGAGTGGGCGGTGTGGTAGCCTGACTGGGCGCCAGTCCAGTGCCCGCCTATCCGGATGGCGGGTGCGGGGATGGCGGCAAGGCTGGCTGCCGCGCCGCCAGAGGCTCCATGTCAACCCCTTGAGTGAAAATTTCCGGGGAGTTACGAATCAGCTGCGTCCTCTCTGGCGATTCAGCGATTGCGTAAGGCGAAAGCTCTCGCCGGAGAAGATCACGATGTGACTGTGGTGAATGAGTCGGTCAACCAAGGCCGCCGTCAGTCGGTTGTCGCCAAAGACGGTATTCCACTGGGAGAACTCCAGATTGGATGTAATGATCAGACTCTTACGCTCGTAGCAATCTGAAATCACCTGAAACAGAAGTTCCGCGGAATCCTTGTGCAGAGGGACAAAGCCGATTTCATCAATCACAATGAGTTCGGTCTTTTTGAGAGTCCCGAGAAAGCTGTTCAGCGTTCCTTTCGTGCTTTTCTCCAAGAGGGTGTTGGCCAACTCGGCGGCAGTAAAGAAACGGGCGCGCCGTCCTTCCTGGCAGGCTTTCAGCGCAATGGCAGTAGCCAGATGCGTCTTGCCGGTTCCAACGGTTCCAAGGAAAATCAGGTTCTCCCTGGGCGCCAGGAAGCGAAGTTCAGTCATGTATTCCCGCGTCAGTCCGGCGGGCAGTTCAATGGCGGCGTTCCACACGAAGTCATCCAGCGTTTTCAGCACACGGAACCCGGCGATTTTCACCATGCGGTTCATGCGGTTTGCCTCTCGCTCCTGCAATTCGAGCTTGAGAAGATCCGTCACATACTGCTCCGCGTTCTCGTAGTCGACAGACCGCCAGCCCTTTGCCATGCCGCCAAGCTTCACTTGCCGCATCATCTGCTCAATCCGCTCAGACACGCGCTCCACCTCCCGTCAGACTGTCGTAGACGGTGAGGCTGGGATCGTAGTTGAGCATAGGGGCGGAACTGAGCTTCAGCGGATCGGGACGATACTCTTTCTTGGCAATCATGTAGTAGCACTGGCGCAGGCTGTCCGCGTCCGTCCGTCCATTGGAGGCGGCGAGTTCCAGGGCGTCGTCGCAGAGAAAAGCGTTCCCGTCGTCCACGATCTCCTTGAGCAGCCGCAAAGCGCTTTTGCGTTCTTTTCCCTGCGTGAGCGACAGATAGGACTGCCATTGCTCCGGCATCTGTCGAAAGAATCGCGTATGCTCAATCGCGCCGGGCTTCCTGCAAAGCGTGGTCACATACTGCGTCCAGTCATAGACCTCCTCACCCTCCCTGTAACTGCGGCGGTATGTTCCAACCGGCTTGTGGTCATGGAAGAACTCCACGTGGTCGTAGAAGATCTTCGCCTGCACCGTCTGTCCGCAAAGCAGCGGCGAATGTCAGCATCGGTGATAAAATGTAAGAAAACGTCGGTCAAAAAATGCAGGTATTCATCGGTGAGGGATGTAATATGGTACACTCGAATCTGTCTGTAGAAGTTGAGGCAGAGAGGGTGTCAAAATGGAAGGAGCAAACT